>DAOMZC010001375.1:0-1840 GCA_035437965.1 Pseudomonadota bacterium | reverse complement strand
GAAGGCACCCTCGCCTATATGTCGCCGGAGCAGACCGGGCGCATGAATCGGCTCGTCGACTCGCGATCGGACCTCTACTCGCTGGGCGTTACGCTGTATGAGCTCATCGCGGGCGCGCCGCCGTTTGTCAGCGCCGATCCCCTGGAGCTCATCTACAGCCACGTCGCCCGCCCCCCGCTACAGCTTGCGCAGCGGGTGCCGGGGCTGCCGGCGACGGTCGCGGCGGTGGTCCACAAGCTCCTCGCCAAGGAGGCGGAGGAGCGCTACCAGTCGGCCAGCGGCCTGCGCGCCGACCTGCAGGAGTGCCTGCAGCGGCTCGACGCCGGCGGCCAGATCGCCCCCTTTGCGCTCGGCAAGAGCGATCGCAGCGAAGGGCTGCGCATCCCGCAGAAGCTCTACGGCCGGCAGGAGGAGGCGCGGGCGCTGATGGACGCGTTTGCCCGCACCGCCGCCGGCGCGGTGAACCTGCTGCTCCTGTCGGGCTATGCGGGCGTCGGCAAGTCGGCGCTCGTACACGAGGTCTATAAGGGAATCGCGCGGCGCGGCGGCTACTTCGTCGCCGGCAAGTTCGAGCAGCTCAATCGCCACGTGCCCTACGCCGCGCTGGCCAGCGCCTTGCGCGACCTCGTCCAGCAGATCCTCACCGAGCCTGCCGACAAGCTGGCGGAGTGGCGCCGCCGGCTGCAAGAGGCGGTGGGCAAGAGCGGCCAGCTCCTCACCAACCTGCTCCCCGAGCTGACCCTGGTGCTCGGTCCGCAGCCGCCCCTGCCCGAGGTGGGCCCGACTGAGGCGCAGACCCGCTTCATGCTGTCCGTTCAGCGCTTCGTGAGCGTCTTTTCCGCCCGGGCGCCGCTGGTCCTGTTCCTTGATGATCTGCACTGGATAGATCCGGCCTCGCTGCAGCTGCTGCAGCAGCTCCTGGGAAGTCCGGACAGCCGTCACCTCCTGATCATCGGAGCGTACAGGGGCGCCGGCCCTGATCAGAATCACGAGCAGAGCGACGCGCACCCGCTGGCCCTGACCGTAGAGGTGCTGCGGAGCGCCGGGGCCCGCTGCACCGAGCTCGCCCTCGGGCCGCTCGATCGCGAGACGGTGGAGACGCTGCTCGATGAGACGCTGGATCAGCAGCGCGGCGCGGCGGCCGAGCTGGCGCAGCTTGTGTGGGATAAGACCCAGGGCAATCCGTTTTTCGTCAATCAGTTCCTGCTCGGTCTGCACCAGAGCGGCCTTTTGTGGTTCGACGCGACCGCAGGCCGGTGGACGTGGGACGTGCAGCGGATCCAGGCCGCCGAGGTCACCGACAACGTCGTCGACTTCCTGCTCGGCAAGCTGCGCCGCCTGAGCCCCGCGGCGCAGCAGCTGCTCAAGCTGGGGGCCTGCCTCGGCTTCCGCTTCCCCTTGGAGCTGCTCGCGGCCCTCAGGGAACGCGACCAGGCCGACACCGCCGGCGCGCTGTGGGAGGCGCAGCAGGAGGGCCTCATCGTCGCCCTGGCCGGTGAGTATCGCTTCCTGGCCGCCGGCCGCAGCGCGCTGGCGGTCCCCGGGACCGAGCTGCCGGTCGCTCAGATCTGGTATCGCTTCTTGCACGACCGCATCCAGCAGGCCGCCTACGCGCTCGGCACGCCGGCGGAGCGGGCGGAGCTCCACCTGCGCATCGGCCGGCTGCTGCAGGCGCAAGGCGATGTACTGGCGAGCGATGAGCGGCTGTTCGAGCTGGTGAACCACTTCAGCGAGGGCGCGGCGCTCATCCACGAGGCGACCGGGCGGGCGGCGGTGCTGAAGCTGGCCATCGCGGCCGGCCGGCGGGCCAAGGCGGCGGCGGCCCATGCAGCGGCGGCCG
>DAOMZC010001374.1:0-1841 GCA_035437965.1 Pseudomonadota bacterium | reverse complement strand
ACCATCTGCTCTGCGCAGCCGCTGGTTGCATGGCCACCGACCTCAGCACACACTTTGGTGATGCGCAGGCCAGCTCGGCTGCGCAGCGCCACACCGCCCACTGGGTCGACGTGTGTCCAAGAGCTGGAGCGGAGCAAGGGGGGAGCGAAGCGGAGCGGTCCATGGGGAGGCCGCGGCGCGCAGATTCACTTTGCCAAGGAGCTGCCGATGAACTCTGGGTTTCTCAGTTCTTGCCGTTCGTTCCTAAACTTTGGCCTTAAGCTTGGCCTTACAGTTGGTGCTCTGTGCGCGGCCAGCGCCGCCGGCTGCGGGCCGCAGGAAGCGGAGCCGAGCGCCGAGCTGCACCAGGCCCTGCTCACGATCGACAGCGCCAAGGAGCTGTTCATCACCGATCGCAGCGTCGTCGACGATCCGGTGCGCACGACCTGGGTCGAGGGCGCCGCCGACAATGCCAAGGAGGGTGCCTGGACTTTCGGCCGCCTGATGAAGAACATGGCCGGGAGCCAGGATCTGTCCGCCTTTACCATTGCCTGGCTGAAGAACTGGGAGTCCGCGCAGAACGTCAACGGCTTCACCGCGGCGGCGCGCCCGAACATCCGCGCGCTGGTGATCGCTCCGTGGCTCCTGGCCAGCGGCTGCTTGCCGATCGATGACTCCTGCAAGCTCAACTTCGCGCGCGCACCATTCCGCCTGCAGTCCATCAACAGCCGCATCGATCTGCGCCGCACCGCGGGCACCACCGTGGTCGACGCGGGCGAGGGTCGGTTCATCTTCAATGTGCTCGACTCCCTGGGCAACCCGCAGATCTTCAACGTCATCTTCGAGTATCAGCTCCCGGCCAGCGACTCGGCCGCGGTGCTCGCCTGGGCCAAGCGGTGGCACGCGCTCGGCAAGCTCTCTTTCGGCAGCGAGTACAACGACGCGCTGCAGGCGGTGACCGAGCTGTTCGCGGGCAAGAACGCGGCGCCCGAGCGGCCTAACGGCAGCGCGCTCAATCAGCTGCGCACCAACGAGGTGGCGCTCGCCAACCTCGCTTCCGATCTGAGCAACCTGCCGACCACCCAGCTGTGGGAGCTACGCGAGTTCAACATCACTACCGATGGCCTGGTGCAGACCACGGTGAAGCAGAACCCCGATCTGTCTTTCAATAACTCCGCGGCGCTTGCCACGTTCCTGCTCGAAAATGCCGCGGCGGTCAAGGCGCGCCAGCACACGGTGCCCGCTTCCATGCTCGGCGCCTCGGCGCTCAATCCCGCGAATCTTTTGTGGAACGCCCCCGGCGTGCCCGCTGACGTGCGCAAGGGCTTCGCCATCGAGACCTGCAACGGCTGCCACAAGAACGAGACCGGCACCGCCAACTTCCAGCACGTCACCGGTCGCCGCGCCGGCGCCGTCGCGACGCTGTCCAGCTTCATCACTACGATTGAGCTGCCGCGCCGCGCCGCCGATCTGCTCGGCGTGCTCGATGCTAACGGGGACGGCGTCATCGATTGATCTCGGGTGCCGCCGCGTGCCCTTGGAAGTGGGTCCGCACGCTCACCAGGATTTCTTGCCGCTGAGCGTTCCCTGCCGCGCTTAACCAAAGCGCGATCCGCTTTGTCTGGCCAAGAACTGCGCAACTCGGCCGCGCAGAGTCCGATAACTCCGCCCGATGACTCGACTTTCAGGCTGGCTGGTCGGCGGCGCGCGCGCGGTCGTCGCCGCCGCGGCCGAGCTTGTGTGGCCGCGGACCTGCGCCGCTTGTGGGGACGGCCCGCTGCCTGCGGCGGCCCTCGGCTGCCTGTGCGCCGCCTGCGCCGAGACGCTGGAGCCGCTGTGGCCGCCCGCCCGCGCGACGCTCT
>DAOMZC010001373.1:0-1842 GCA_035437965.1 Pseudomonadota bacterium | reverse complement strand
AGCCCATCCCGAGCCCGCCGATGAGCACCCGCGGCTCGCGCCGGGCGCGCGGGTCGCGGTGACGGCCGAGCGCCGCGCACGCCAGGGTGGCCAGGGCCTGCTCCGACCGACGGTTGGCGTTGGTCATCAGCACCCGGCCGGAGATGACGATCAGAAACTCATCGGCGCCGCGGCGGCGCAGCTCAAGCGCGCCGTCGGCGGTCGGCACGGTCGCGACATTCTCCCAGGGCCTCGTCATATTGCCCGGCACCATACATTGAGCGCCGCACCGCTCCTAGCCCTTCTCGCCCTCCGCCTCGCCTTCTTCCCCGTCACGCTCCTTTTCACCGGCGTCCCGGGCGAGCTTCAGCTGCGGCCGCGGCGGCAGGAGCGCCGCCGGAAACTCGCTGAGGCGCTCGGGGCCGAGGGCGGCCAGGGCGAGGCGGGCGTCGGTGATGGCCTGGCGCAGCACCGTGAGGTCGGCGTGCAGATAGCTGGCCGGGAGGCCGCGCAGCCGCGCCTCGGCCTTGTCGAGGTTGCGCAGGTCGTCGCGCAGCCGCTGCGCCGCCGGCCGGACCGGCTTCTCGGGAGAGGGTCGATCGAGCTCGCCGAGCAGCAGGTAGTACGCCGCCGCCAGCTGGATGAGCCCCTGCACGAAGCCGCGGGCCGGCTCCTGCTGCTGCCGCCAGAGCTCCTCCCAGGACTCGTGGGCGTGCCAGAACTGCCGCTGCGCGAACCGCTGCCAGCCCTCTTCGTAGCGCTGCAGCTCGACGCGGGTGAGGGCGGGCTCGGCCGGCGGCGCGGGCGGGGTGACGGCTTCGCTCACGGCTTTTTCTAGATAGGGCACTGCCCGGCCGGGCGCAAGCGCCGTCGGCATCAGCGACGGGCAGGATCCGGTCCTAGAGAACCGCGGCGGTCCGCGCCGGCATCCGGCACCGGCGCCCCGGGGTCTGCCAGCTCCGACAGCTCCTGCTGGCGAAGCTTTGGCGGCGAGGACTGTACGGTCTAGACTGTATTTCAGATGAGCGGCGCCCGGTCCGGCGGTGGGATGCTAAAGCGCGCGGGCCTGGTCTTGCGACGGCGACTCGCGGCACTGCGAGCGGGGCTTACGCAAAAGCGCGCGGCCCGCCTGGGAGCGCTCTTGCTGCTGGGCGCGACCGCGACGATCTGGGGGCTGGCGCGGCTGGTGGTCCGGGCCGAGCAGGGCCGCGTCTTCGCGGTCGCCGAGGCGCCCCCGCGGCAGGTCGCCCTGGTGTTCGGCGCGGGCGTGTTTCCCGATGGCACGCTGTCGGCCCCGCTGGCCGATCGGGTAAGCGTGGCGGTGGAGCTTTATCAGAAGGGCAAGGTGCGCAAGCTGCTGATGAGCGGCGACAACAGCCGGCGGACCTATGACGAGTCGACGGCGATGAAGCAGTACGCGGTGAGCCTCGGGGTCCCGGCGGAGGATGTAGTGCTCGACTACGCGGGCTTTCACACCTACGACTCGTGCTACCGCGCGCAGGCGGTGTTCGACATCCGCAGCGCGGTCCTGGTCACCCAGCGCTTCCATCTCGCCCGCGCCCTGTTCACCTGCACCGGGCTCGGCGTCGATGCCGTCGGTGTGGCCGCCGATCAGCAGCGCTACCAGCGCGCCCTGTGGTACCGCGTCCGCGAGGAGCTGGCGCGCGCCCGCGCCTACCTGCAGGTCCGTCTCACGCACCCCAAGCCGCGGTTCCTCGGTCCCAAGATCCAGGTGTTCTGACGAGCAAGCCGCTAGCGGGAGTGGGACCGCTTGCCGCGCTTGCCGCCGCGGTGGCGCGCCTCGGGGCGCTGGGCAGGGGGCTTGCTCGGCGGGTGCTTCACCGGGTGGGCCATCGGCCGCGG
>DAOMZC010001372.1:0-1845 GCA_035437965.1 Pseudomonadota bacterium | reverse complement strand
CGACCAGGCCCACGACGGCCCCGGAGTCGTCGCGCAGCGGGCTGACCGTGGCGTCGATGCTCACAAGCTCGCCGCGGCGCCGCCGCAGCCGCAGCAGGCCCTGCCACGTCCGCCCGGCGGCCACGTACTCGCGCAGCTTGGTCTGGGCCGCCGGGCTGCTCGCCTCCAGGTCGGCCGGGGTGCCGCGGTGGCCCACCGCTTCGGCGGCCTCCCAGCCAAGGAGCAGCGCCGCGCCGCGGTTCCAGTGCGTGACGACGTACTGCGTATCGAGCGCGACCACCGCCTCGCCCATCGAATCGAGCAGCCGCTTCTCAAATGGTGCCGGGAGCATCAGCGAGAAAAACCCAAGCTTCATCATACAGCACGGACCGCCGGGGCGGACAGCTGCAAGGCCGGTGTCTTACCGAGCTTTTTCGTCGCCAAGGTGAGCCCAGGTGCCCAGAAAGTTGACACGCAGTTCGCAGTGCTCCTAGGCTGCAAAACCATGCGCAACTTCCTTACTCTAGCCTTATTCAGCGCCTGCATGGCCACCGCAGGCCTCCTCGCTTCCCCCTTTGGCTGCGGCGGCGTCACCAACCCGCCGGCGACCGCCGACCTCGCCACCCCGGCGAGCCAGAGCTGCTGCGGTAGGGCGGGCGATGTCGGCAACAGCAAGGGCGTCGGCAAGTACTGCACCGATCCGTCGGGAGTCGAGTGCCGCGGGAACAGCCTGGCGACTATCTGCTCGGCGATCGCCAACACGCCCAGCCGCAAGACCTACTTCTGCACCACGCAGTGTGATCCGGGGACGGCCAACTACTGCGGCGAGGGCGCGAGCTGCACCTACGACAGCGTGAACAAGGCCTACGGCTGCACTCCCGACGCCTGCACCATGAACATGCCCGCCGGCTGCAGCCTGTAGGCCCGCCGCGCGCTGCCATGGCCGAGCCTTCTGACACTGCCGGCGCCGCGGCTCCCGAGGGCCGCGGCGTGCCGCGCGTCATCGGCCTGACGGGCGGCATCGCCAGCGGCAAGAGCACAGTGGCCCGGCTGCTGCGCGCCCACGGCGCGGTGGTCGTGGACGCCGACGAGGTGGCGCGCGCCGTCGTCGAGCCCGGGCGTCCCGCCTACGAGAGGATCGTCGCCGCATTCGGCCGCGGCGTCCTCAAGGCGTCGCCGGCCGGGCCCTCGGGCTCGGCAGCCGACCCGGCGCCGGCCGCCGAGGAGGCGCCGCCGCTTGACCGCGAGAAGCTGGCGGCGCTGGTGTTTGCCGACGCCGCGGCGCGCTTGAAGCTGAACCGCATCACCCACCCCGAGATCGCTGCCGAGAGCGGGCGCCGCCTCGCCGCGGCCGCCAGCTCGGGCGCCCCGCTGCTCGTCTACGAGGTGCCGCTCCTCGTCGAAAACAACCTCCAGCACGGGCTGGACGGGCTGATCGTGGTCGACGTCCCGGAGGAGGTCCAGCTGGCGCGGGCGGTGACCCGCGGCGGGCTGACCCGAGAGCAGGCCCAGGCCCGGATGGCCGCCCAGAGCACCCGCCAGGATCGCCTGCGCTTCGCCAACTGGATCATCGACAACAGTCGGGACGAGGGTGCCACCGCCGCTCAGGTCGCCGCCGCCTGGCCCGTCCTGCGCGACGGACCCACGCCGCCGCCGCGACCCCTGCCTTGACAGGCTGTGGCAAAGCTGCGCGGCCCGATTTCGCTCCGGCCATACTCACAGCCACGAGGCTGCTCCGCGCGGCCCGGCACGAGCTCGGGCCGCTCGCTGCGTTTTGCCTCAGCCCGTTAAGGGCTGCGGCCGGATTCTGAATCCGCCGCATTGACCGCAGCGCGGCGATTGGACATATGCTTCCTCCGTGGGACG
>DAOMZC010001371.1:0-1849 GCA_035437965.1 Pseudomonadota bacterium | reverse complement strand
ATCCGGATCCTGCAGGGGCGGCAGCAGAAGCGGCGCGACCGCCTGCATTCCCTTCATCGCGTCCATCGCCAGCGCCGCGTAAAGCGACGCGCGGCCCGCCCGGTCCGCAGGGCCGCCTGGCGAAATCGCAAAAGATTACGCCTGCTAAGCGCGGCGCTTCCCTAATACCCCGGGCCTGCGGTACACTGGCAGGCGAATAGCCATACGCTGACACCTGCGGTGTCGTAGCTACCTACCTACCTACCTACCCAAGGACTCGTCGTGTTCATCCTCGATGACTTGCTCGCCGCGCCGTTCAAAGGCGTGATGTGGATCCTCAAGGAGGTAGTCGCTGCGGCCGAAGAAGAGCAGGCCGCCGAGTCCGATCGGATCAAGGACCGCCTGCGCGAGCTGTACATGCTCCTTGAGACCGGGCAGATGACCGAAGCGGAGTTCGAGGCGGAAGAGAGCTCCCTGCTTGATCGGCTCGATGAGCTCGAGCAGTCTGCCGGCGCCGACGACCAAGAGGGTCAAGACGATGACGACGACGCAGACGACGACGACGACGATGCAGACGACGATGCAGACGACTCAGGAGGCAGCGGCTACACCGCCGCCGGAGACGATCGCGACGACGACCGCGCCGACGCCCGCGGCGCTGGGCCCGGCGACCCTCCCGGCGGCGTCAGCACTGCCGCAGCTCCTGCCGGCGCCGCCGCCAAAGACCGACCGGGCGATGGCGACTGACGGCCTCACCACCGCGCCGCGGCGCATCAGCCTCGATCCGGAGAGCGTCCAGAATGGGCTCGGGCAGCTCGTGCTGACCCTGGTCAAGCTCCTTCATGAGCTGCTGGAGAAGCAGGCCATCCGCCGCCTGGAAGCCGGGGGCCTCAGCGACGATCAAGTGGAGCGGCTCGGCCTGACCCTGCTCCGCCAGGCGGAAGAGATCGTCCGCCTGCGCGAAGTTTTCGGTCTCAAGGACGAGGACCTGAACCTCGACCTCGGGCCGCTGGGAAAGCTCTTGTGACCGCCGCCAGCCCAAGCCGCCGGGCGGTTCGGTTGCGTAAAGTGAGCCGACGATGAGCGTCCGTCAGACCTCGATCGCCAGCGCCACCCGCAGCTCCAGCCTGGCCGACATCCTGGAGCGCGTGCTCGACAAGGGCGTCGTCATCGCCGGCGACATCAAGATCAAGCTCGTCGAGATCGAGCTTCTGACGATTCAGATCCGGCTCGTCGTGTGCTCGGTCGAGCGGGCGATGGAGATGGGCATGGACTGGTGGCGCACCGATCCCAACTGGTCGGCCCTGGCCCGGCAGGCGGCGGTGCTCAGCGACGGACTGGCGAGCGGCGCCCTGGCCGAAGCCACCGCCCCGGGCGGCGCGATTCCCGCTCCGCTGCCGCAAGCCGGGGCCGCCGCGACCCCGGCGGAGGCGCCGGCCCCAGCGGCGGTGCTGGAGGGCATGGAGCAGCGCATGCGCGACATGGAGGCGACGCTGCGCCGCTTGGAGGAGAGGCTTACTCCAAAGCCTTGATCGGCCCGCCGGCGGCGCTGGTCACGAGGCTGTTGAGCAGCGGCGGCACCGTCATGTCGCGCGGCATGCGAACCCCGACGCGGCGCGCCTTTTCCACCGTGCACAGGAGCAGCTCCACCCCCAGGTAAAGGAGCTCGATGTCGGCGACGGTGATCACGATCTCGCCCTTTAGCACCACGCCTTTGTTGAGGACGCGGTCGAGCACCTCGCACAGCGAGACATGCTCGTCCTCGTCTACGTCCGGCGCTTCCGGCGCGAGCTCGACGGGCGGCGGCCCGGTCGACGGCCCGGTCGACGGCCCGGTCGACGGCCCGGTCGACGGCCCGGTCGACGGCCCG
>DAOMZC010001370.1:0-1849 GCA_035437965.1 Pseudomonadota bacterium | reverse complement strand
GGCGATGTCCGACAGGTCGAGGCAGACCAGCGCCAGCGACTGGCTGCGCGGCATGTTCTTGGCCTGATACAGCCGCTCGAGGGCATCCTTGTTGAGCAGATCACAGCCCAGCCCGTACACCGTGTCCGTCGGGTAGGCGATGAGCTCCCCGGCGTTCAGGGCGGCAACGGCGCGCTGGATCTTGCGCGGTTCCGGGTGTTCAGGATTTATCTCGAGCAGCACAGCGCCGCGAGCATACAACTTCAGCCGCCGCGCGTCACCGCCGCGCGCGCCGTTGCCGCGCCGCCCGCGTCGACGTTTCTTATGACGTTTCCCAGGCCGTCTCCATGGCGGGACCGGCAAGCGACGCGCGAAAGGCGCTTTTTACAAGGCGATGGCGGCGCGGAAGAGCACTTCGTGCTCGGCGGTGCGGTAAAACGGGACGATCGGCTGCGGCACCGCGCCGCTCGCCGGCACCGGGATGCGCGTGCCGCCCTGGATGAGCGGCATGTCGCCGTCCAGGTAGTTCACCAGATAGTTCATCGAGAAGCGGAAGTGCCGGCTCCACCACACGTTCACCGCCGCCCCGAACGAGTCGACGGTGAGGTTGCCGAGCGGCGCCCGCTGCACGTCCTGCAGCGAGTCGGTGGTGTCCGCCTCCTCCTGGCGCAGCGTCAGGCGCTCGTAGCGCGCGGTCACGTAGACGCCGAGCGGGAACTGCTCCTTGCCCTTGTGGTAGCCGTGCCAGCGCTGCGGCGTCTCCCGCCCCGGCGTCGGCAGCATGTCGGAGCTGCCGACGATCCAGTACCACGCCTGCATGTAGAACGAGGTGCCGGTGCGGTTGATGTTGCCGGCCAGCACGCGGCCCAGCGGCAGCAGCCGCTCGGCGGTCGAGCCGTCGGCGGCGCGGTAGACGCCGAGGCCCTCGTGGTCGTTGTGGACGAGCTCGAAGCGGAACCCGAGCGGCCCGATCGGGACGTTGAGCTCGACCGCCCACTTCAGGAGCTCGCCGTTGGGGACCAGCCGACAGCCCCCGGTGCAGCCCACGGTCCCCGCCGCGCCGCCAAACTGGTTGGGCAGAAAGTCGACGCCGGCCTGGGTGGTGAGCGGCAGGGAGTCGTAGCTCACGTCGATGCGCTGCCCCCACCACAGCGAGCCGCCGAGCCAGATCTCCCCCGGCCAGTGCATGCCGTGCGACTGGCCGATGAGCGCCAGCGGCGCCAGGTAGGCGCGCCCCATCAGGTCGAAGTGGTTGTCGGCGTTGCGCACGTTGCCGCCGTCGCCGTTGAAGATGCCGACCTCGTAGTGGAAGATCCGCGACGGGGCCAGGCCGTGCACCATCAGGCCAATCTCTTTGTTGCTGATGATGCCGAAGGCGCGCACGGTGATCGAGCGCTCCATGAAGTCCAGGTACTTGTCGACGGTGCGGTTCTCCAGGGTGAACGGCGCGTCGAACTGGCCGACCATGATGTTGGCCCAGGCGGTGAAGTTGGCGTTGATAAAGGCGTCGCTGATCGTCGCCGACTGCGCCCCGAGCGGGATGGTCGCGAACTCGCCCGAGAGCAGGAAGTCGATGCGCTTGAGGATGGTCCCGTTGAGCTCGGCGCGGGCGCGCCGGACGAAGATCGTGTCGCGCGGGCGCTGGTCGGTGACGCCGTCGGGGGTGGTGCCGGTGGCCGACGAGTCGCCGCGGCTGGGAAAGAAGAACCCGTCGATGTTTATCCGGCCGTTGGGGAACAGGACGAAGTTGCTGTCGCGTGAGCGGATGAACGGCGCGCCGTTGGTGTAGCCGGCCAGCGGCGCGTCCTGATCACGCTCGAACGCCGACCGGTCGCCCTCGGGCGCGGCGGCCGTGGGCGGCTGGACCGGC
>DAOMZC010001369.1:0-1850 GCA_035437965.1 Pseudomonadota bacterium | reverse complement strand
TCATAGTGCAAAATGGTCCCGCCATCGCCCACGGCCCACATGTCGCTGGCCGAGGTGCCCCACACGCCGCGCAGGGTCACGGTGACGCCGCTTTTTACCACCGCCCAGCTCGTGCCGTTATAGCGGACGATGGTCCCCAGCGGGCCCACCGCCCAGGCGTCGGTCGCCGAGTTCGCCCACAGTCCGAGATAGGCGTTGCCTTGCGGCAGCGGGCTGACCCAGCAGAAGGTCGCGGGGCTGCAGCTCTGCGGGCCCACCGGGGGCGGACACTCGCGCATCGCCAGCGTCTGCATGGTCACCGTGACCTGGAACTGATACGGCGCGCCGAGCGGCACGCTGACCGTTCCCTGGGCGACCTTGCACTGCGCGCTGTCGTAGGCGCTGAGGCCCAGGCTCAGCGAGCCGGTGGCGGTGACGGGCAGGCGCACGCCGAAGCGGGTCAGATCGCCGGTGATGTCCTGGTTCTGCATCGCCGGCTTGCCGCCGAGGGTGGCGCTGACGACGAGCTTGCTGGCGGTCGAGGTCAGGCTCTGGACCTGCACCACGATGGCGATGGAGCTCGGGTCGGCGCTGCCGCAGCCGGCACCGAGCATCAGGTTCAGCGCCATGGCCAAAAGGCCCACAAGGCGCAGCCTGGCTACCGCGCCGCGTGACAGGGACTCAGTCAAGGCGGGTGTACTTTTGCGCATAAATAAGCTCTCAAAAAGTTGGGGTGTATATCACATCGCCGGGCAGGAAGGGCTCCGCCGGCGGCTGCTTCTGGCTGACCACGGCGCCGGCGACTCCGCCCGCCACGGCGCCGGCGGCGACGACGCCGATGATGGTCCAGAACCACCACTTCTTGTAGATCGGCTTGCTCGCCGGCGGCGGCGGCGGCTCTGTGGGGCTGGTAGTCGGACTCGCGGTGAGCGTGCCGGTCGGCGGCGGAGTCGGAGTCGGCTCAGGCTTGGGGGGAATGGGCAGGTTCGGCTGCTCCGGGGTCTGCTCGAGCAGGGCCTTGGCCTGGTCGATGTACTTGTTGACGCGCTTTTCGGCCTCGGGGTCGATGTTCGGCTCGGCCTTCTTGTAGCGCTCGTAGTAGTTGATGGCCTCCTGCGGCCGCCCGAGGCGCTGCACGGCGCGCCCGATGTTGATGAGCAGCCACGGCATCTGCCGCCGCGCGTAGGCGGCCTGGAAGCCGGCCAGGGCGTCGTCGTAGCGGCCGGCGTCGTATTGGGCGAGCGCCTGCTCGTAGTGCTCGTGGCACACCGGATCCTTCAGGCAGCCGTCGGACTTGCCCTTGGGATCGGCGCGCACCGGCGGCGCGCACAGGCCAAGCAGGAGCAGAACCAGGGTGGCACGGCTAATCGACGATACGCGGCGCATCGTTGTCATTTTTCTTCGGGCTCCCGCCTGGAGAGCGCCCTCCGGGCGAGCGCACCGGCGGGCGGGGAGGCGGCTTGGGTTTGACCGTCGCCACATCGAGCATCTCCTCCCGGGACTCGTCCCCGGCGAGGTTGAGCCTGATCGAGCGCTCGGCATATCCACTGACGCGCAGCTTGACGTCGAGCATCCCATCGCCGGCCGGGCGATCGGCGACCCAGGGCGTGGTCCCCAGCACCTCTCCGTCGGCGGCGCGGATGACCAGGGCGCCCGGGGGGACGCTGCTCAGCGACCAGTGCACCTGCTTGATCTTGGGGGGGGGCTTGTCGGCCTTGTCGCCCGCCGGCGGCGGCGTCGGCCCCGGGTGGCGCAGCCCGATGACGACCAGGGTGCCGAGCAGGAGCCCGCCGGCGCTGACGGCGAGAAACGCCAGCAGCCGCCGCCGGCGCCCCGCCGGCTGGGCCTGCCCCGCCGCCAGGCCCAGCGTC
>DAOMZC010001368.1:0-1854 GCA_035437965.1 Pseudomonadota bacterium | reverse complement strand
AGCACGGCGCGCACCCGGGCAAGCACCTCGCGCAACTGGAACGGCTTGGTGATGACCTCGTCCATGCCGGCGGCCAGACACTGCTCCAGATCTTCGGGCAGCGCGGTGGCGGTAAGGCCGATGATGCGCGGGGCGCGCTGCTGGTGCTGCTGGCGAATGCGCCGGCTCGCTTCCAGGCCGTCCATCTCCGGCATCTGGACATCCATGAACACCAGGTCGTAGTGCTTGCCGGCGATCGCCGTCAGCGCCTCGGCGCCGTTGTTGACGATGTCGGGCCGATAGCCGAGCCGCTCAAGGAGGAGCAGGATGACCTTCTGGTTTATCGGGTTGTCCTCGGCCACCAGGATGACCAGCGGGAATCGCTCCGCGAGCGAGCGCCCCGACGAACGATCGAGCACGCCGCTCGGCGCCGCCACCCCCGACCCGGCGGCAGGACCGGACAGCGCCCGCCGCAGCGCCGACAGCAGCTGCCGCTGCCGCACCGGCTTGCGCAGGCACACCGCAACGCCGCGCGCCGCCGCCTCGCGGGCCGAGAGCAGGTCGCGCGAGGACAGCATGATGAGCGGCAGCCGGTCCCAGCGCGGCTGCTTGCGGATCGCCTCGGCGGTCTGCCACCCATCGAGCTCGGGCATCACCGCATCGAGCAGCACGACATCGAACGGCCCGCCATCGGCGAGCAGCTGCAGCGCCTCGGCCCCCGAGGACACCGCGGTCGGCTGCACGCCCCAGCTCTCCACCTGGCGGGACAGGATCAGGCGGTTGGTGGCGTTGTCATCAACGATGAGAGCCGCGATCCCGGTAAGGTTCTGCCGCTCGGGATCGGCCTTGGGGAGCTCGGTCGCGGGCTCCGCGCTGATCGTAAAGTGGAACGCCGAGCCGACCCCGGGCTCGCTCTCGACCCACATTCGTCCGCCCATCAGCTCGACCAGCCGCCGACTGATCGCCAGCCCGAGCCCGGTGCCGCCATAGGTGCGCGTCATCGAGGCGTCCACCTGGCTGAACGACTTGAACAGGCGGCTCATCCGATCCGCGGGAATACCGATTCCCGTATCGCGCACACAGAAGTGAACGAGCTCGCGACCGGGCGCTTCGGTCTTTTGGTCCACGGTGACGACGACCTCGCCGCGCGGGGTGAACTTGACCGCGTTGCCGATCAGGTTGACCAGCACCTGGCGCAGCCGCGTGACGTCGCCGAGCAGCGCCGGCGGCAGGTCGGCGGCGACCAGCGCCCCCAGATCGAGCCCCTTGTCGAACGCCTTGGGTGACAGGACCTCCAGGGCCTCCTCCACGCAGGTCGCAAGGTCGAAGGGCAGGTGCTCCAGCTCGAGGAAGCCGGCCTCGATCTTGGAGAAGTCCAGGATGTCATTGATGATGGTCAGCAGCGCGTCGCCGCTTACCCGGATGGTGTCGACCAGATCGCGCTGCTCGGTGGACAGCGGGGTGTCGAGCAGCAGCCCGGCCATGCCGATGACGCCGTTCATGGGGGTGCGGATCTCGTGGCTCATCGCCGCCAGGAACTGCGACTTGGCGACGTTGGCGGCATCGGCCTGCTGCCGCGCCACCTGCAGCGCGCGGTTCTGCTCCTCAAGCTCCTGCTGCGCGAAGTGCTGCACCGTGACATCGACGAACAGCCACAGCCGTCCGCTCACCCGCCGCCCGCGGATCGGCGTCGAGGAGACGCTGAGCGCCCGCCGCGCCGGCTGGCTGTAGAGCCAGCGCACATCGCGCAGCTCCGCCTGCGCATCGCCGAACAGCACCGTCGCGTGGCTTTTGATCTCGCGCGCGTTGTCGGCGCGCTCCCGCAGGTCGGCCATCGCCGCCTTCACGCGCTCGACCATCGGCAGCATCCAGTAG
>DAOMZC010001367.1:0-1856 GCA_035437965.1 Pseudomonadota bacterium | reverse complement strand
GGTCCCGAGCAGGCGCTGCCGAGGCTCGTGAGGGCGGCCAGCGCGGCGACCCCACATGCTTCCCACTTTAGCCGGCCGGGCCGCCGCGGCGGCGACCGAAACGAGGACGCGATGCGGAGCGCGCCGTCAAGTGTGCGACGCTTGTTCATGTTCTCTGAGTGTACCCCGCGCGACCCTTGGGGACCAAACAGACACGCGCGGCGGCCGCTCGCGGCACCCCCGGAATAGCGCGCGCCGAGCCGGCTCAGCGACGTAAACATGCGATCTCTCGCCGCTTTTGCGCCGACTCCCGGCCGCTGCCCGGGCAAGCCGAGTCGCAAGCAAAAGCTGCCAAGTCTTGTCACCCACAGGGTTTTTCATGTAGCCTGCGGCGACTTAAGAAGGAAGAAGGAGTCCCACCATGGCCCGTACCAAGCGCAAGGTGAAAAACCGCGCCAAGTCCCACATCAAGCCCATCAAGGCCGCGCGCAGAAAGCGCCTGCGCGCCTCCGGCGGCTTCCGCACTGCAGAGAGCCGCTCGCGCCGCCGCGCCGGCCGCCTGGCCGCCAAGGCCCGCCGCAGCTAAAACCCCAAGGTCCCCTGCCCCGCCCCGCTGGCCCCTGCTAGCGACGCTCGCGCTGAACCTGGCCAGATCTGGCCGAATTGGACCGCTAGGGAGCTCAGCGAGTCATGCTACGATGACCGCACCGGCGTCATTGCGCGCCGGTAGAGAGAGGGCATGTCTAGCAAGCGCGAGTGTCCGTCCTGCCGCACCGCCTACATCGGAGAGGATAAGCTGTTCTGCCCCAAGGACGGGACCCGGCTTATGGATCCGACGCCGCGCAGTCCCGTCGAGGATCCGCTGGTCGGCCGCGTCATCGCCGGCCGTTTCGTGCTGGAGCGGCGCCTGGGCAAGGGCGGCATGGGGGTGGTTTACCTTGCCAACCACAACGTCCTCAAGCGCATGTTCGCGGTCAAGCTGCTGCGCCGCGAGTTTGTCAGCAACGAGCGCGCCCTGGCGCGCTTTTTCCGCGAGGCGCGCGTCGCCTCCAGCGTCGACCACCCCAACATCGTCAGCATCTACGACTACGGCCAGACCGACAAGGGCGAGCCCTACCTGGTCATGGAGTACGTCGAGGGGACGCTGCTCTACCTGGCGGTGGTCGAGAGCAAGACGCGCAACCTGACGCCGCTGGCGGCGGTCGACATCGCCCTGCAGGTCGCCCGCGCCCTGGAGCACGCGCACGAGCGCGGCGTCGTCCACCGCGACATCAAGCCCGAGAACATCCTCATCACCACGTTCAACGGGCAGAGCGACTGGGTCAAGGTGCTCGACTTCGGGGTGGCGCGCATCGTCGGCCAGCCGCCGCTGACGCGCATCGGCGAGGAGATCATCGGCACCCCGGAGTTCATCGCCCCGGAGATGATGGCCGCCACCTCCGAGGTCGCGCCGGCCGTCGATCTATACGCGCTGGGGATCATGCTGCACGACACGATCGTCGGCGAGCCGCCCTTCCGCGGCGAGATCAAGGAAGTCCTGCACGGCCACATCAACACGGTGCCGGCGCGGCTGTCCGAGCGCCGCCTGGACGCCGGCATCCCCAGCGAGCTCGACGAGCTGACGCACCAGCTGCTGAACAAGGACCCGAGCAAGCGCCCGACCGCCGCCCAGACGGTGCGCCACCTGGAGCACATCCGCGCGATCATGCCGACGCGCACCCGCCCGGGCCGCCTGCACGAGCAGCCCACGCAGCAGGTCTCGACGGTGCGCGGCACGGCGTCGTGGAACGGCCACCGGACGCTGGTGCCGTGGCCGGAGAGCGGCGGCGAGCAGCAGCTGCAGGGGGCGATGACGCTGGTGCTGCCGGCGCTGGTGG
>DAOMZC010001366.1:0-1859 GCA_035437965.1 Pseudomonadota bacterium | reverse complement strand
AGGCCGAGTGGACCGCCCTGCCGAGCGAGCTGCGCTGGGCCGCGGTGCGGTTTACCACCACCCGCCTCACCGACGTCGAGCGCTACGGTCAGCCCGCGTCGGCCCCCCCAACCCCAGCGGAGCCTGCGCATCCAGCGGACCCAGCGCACCCGCTGCTTACCGCCGCCTCACCCGCCCGCGATGCGACCGGCGGGGCCCCGGCGCACTCCAAGGACTACCGCGACTTCGCTCATCGACTGACGCTGCTGCGACCGCTCACCGCGCCCGAGCTGCAGGCCGAACTCCAGGCCGGTCGCCCGCTGGGCTGAGGCAAGCGCGGCCCGAACTGGCTCCGCAGTGCACTACGTCGTTGACTTTCCTGGCAAACTCCCTCTTATATCGGATGGACATGATTATCCAACGGACTGACCCTGCGTTCTGGGAAGTGCGAACTCTTGAGCGGCGCCTCCGTCGCGGCGAGCTGACCCAAAAGGCCCTCGAAGAGCACATTTCCACCCTCCCCGATGTCGCCGACAAGGCGACCGCCTCGCGACCGCTGGAAGAGCCGATCGAGCGCATCCAGCCGCGCCGCCCAGCGGTGCGCATCACCGCCGCGCCGCCCTCGTCGCGCCTTTTGGACGATGACGACGATCTGGACGATGACGAGCTGTTCGCCGACGACGACGAGGATGATGACGACGAGGATGACGACGACGACGACGGACCGCTCGAGTAACCCCCGCTCCCGCTAAAGAGGCGCCGATGTCCGAGAGCAAGACTTCGCCCAGCGAGGCCCAGAGTGGCGACGCGCTGCCGCAGATCGACTTTGTGACCTTCATCTTGTCGCTGGCTACCTCAGCGCTCATCCAGATGGGCGAGCACGAAGACGGCACCGCGGGCGGGCCGGTGAACCTGCCGCTCGCCAAGCAGACGATCGATATGGTCGGCATGCTCCGCGAAAAGACCCGCGGCAACCTCGATCCCGATGAGACCCATATCATCGAGAGCGCCCTGTACAAGCTGCGCATGCGCTACCTCGAGCTGAAGCCTACCGGAACGATCTAGCGATCCAAAACAGTCTCAGGCGGCCGCCGCGCCGCCCTGCCCCCTGCTGCCTTGCGGGACCCGTCTGCCATGAAGAAGCCGGATAGGCCGCCGGCCCCCTTGTGATAACATGGGGCCGCATAACTACCGGCTGGTGCGCGGCGCTGAGCCTGACGCACCGGATTCCGCATACAGGTACAGAGGGGTGACTGCGATGTCCGGAACCGAAACGAAGAACCCAGCCCAGACGACCGTCAGCGCCGGGGCAGACAAAGAAGCCGAGCAGCGGGCCCGCCGAGCCGCGGGCGAAGCGGCGGCGGCCCTCGTCCAGTCGGGGATGGTGGTCGGCCTGGGGACCGGCGACACGGCGGCGTACGCGATCCGGGCGATCGCCGCACGCACCGTCCAGACCGGACAGAGCGCGGCGGGCAGCGGCGAGCTCCTCACGGGCCTGGTCTGCGTGGCGACCTCGCGGCGCAGCGCCGAGCTGGCGGCGCAGCTCGGGCTCTCCCTGGTCGAGCTGGACGACCTGGACCCCACCGGTGGCGCGACCGCGCAGTCGGGAGTGCCGGCACCGCGACCGATCGATCTGACGATCGACGGCGCCGACGAGATCGACCCTCACCTCCAGCTGGTCAAGGGAGCCGGCGGCGCGCTCCTGTTCGAGAAGCTGGTGGCGCAGAGCTCCAAGCGGCTGGTCATCATCGCCGATCCGAGCAAGTGCGTCACCCACCTTGGAGAGAAGCGCCTCCTCCCGGTCGAGGTGGTCTCGGTGGGCTCGCGCCACACTCGCGAGCGCATCCTCGCGGTCCCCGGCATCCGCTCGGCCACCCTGC
>DAOMZC010001365.1:0-1862 GCA_035437965.1 Pseudomonadota bacterium | reverse complement strand
GTCCGCCGCGCTCCAGTAGAGCATCACCGAGCTCGGCAGCGCGTACATTTCCTCGGCGGAGTCGTAGCCCAGCATCTTGACGAAGGCGCTGTTGACCGACACCAGGCGGCCGTCGCGCGTGCTCTGGTAGACGCCCTCGATGACGCCCTCGAACAATCCGCGGAACTTGGCCTCGCTGGTTCGCAGCGCCTCCTCGGCAAGATTGCGTTCGATGGCGAGCGCGGCGAGGCGCGCGGCGTGGGCCTGCAGCACCTGTTCGCGTGAATCCGGCATGCCCGGCTCGGGCCGGTAGATGGCCACCGACCCCAGCAGCTTGCCGCTCGCGCCCTTGATGGGCATGGACCACACGGCGCGGAAGCCGGATTCCATCACCACCTCGCGGCGATCGGCCCAGTGCGGATCAGTGGCGACGTCGGCCACGAACACGTCGCCAGCGACGTACACCGCGGCGGGGCACGAGCCGCGCCGCGGCTCGATGGGCGTGCGTTCGATGACCGCCGCCAGCATCGGCGGCAACTGACGTGCGATGGTCAGCGAGAAGCAGCTGGGGTCGGGCGACAACACCGAGATGGTGCAGCGGCAGCGTGGATAGACCGCCTGCACCAGCGCCGAGATGACCGCCTTGCGCCGGCCGCCCACGTCGAGCTCACGCAGCTCGCGCAGCCCGTCGGCGAGGACGAACGCCACCAGCGCCCCGTGCTCCCCGTCCCCCGCGGGCGGCGAGTCGTCGAAGGTGATGCGCACCGGTCCGCGATCGCAGACGGCCTCGCCGGACAGGCCGCGCTCGCGCCAGAACGGCCGCTCGTAGACCGCCACGCACTTGCAGACCGAGCCCATCGGCATGCGCTGGGTCAGCTGATCGCGCGCCACGGGCAGCGCCGGCTCGTACTCGATGCGGCCGGCGAGCGTCGGCGGGATGGCGAGGATGACGCGCTGGCCGCGCACCGTGCCGCGGCAGTGGTGGACGGTCACCGAGTCATCGCTCTGCACCACCGCCCGCACCGCGGCGCTCAGCCGCAGCTGCCCGCCGAGCTCCTCCGCCAGCCGCTCCGCCACCGTCTGGAAGCCCTCGCGCAGGCGGGTCTGCTGGGCGCCGCCCTGGATCGTCGACAGCTTCATCAGGCCGCCGCCGGCGTGCAGCACCCACAGGCAGTGCAAAAGCGACACCTCGGCCGGCTCGGCCGAGAAGATCGACTGGACCGCCACGTCGACGAGCGCCCGCGCGTCCGCCGTCAGCACGCTCTTGCGCTTCCAGGTCTCGACGGTCATCGCGTCCCACTCGCGGGCCCGCGGGGCCTGCCCGGGCTCGGCGAGCGGCACCGTCCGGGCCATCGCCTCCAGCTTCTTGATGGTGCGATCCAGATCGAGCAGCCCGAGCAGCGGCAGCGACGGAATATCGCGCTTGTAGGTGCTGCGCCGGCCGCCTACCGACAGGACCTTGGTGCCGACGCAGTGCTGCGGAAACGGCGTCAGCGCGAGCTCCTCGACGAGCGACGCCATGTGCTCCTGGCCCGGCCCGATCCACTGCGCCCCGAGCTCGACCACCGAGCCCGCGGTGAGCGAGCGGCTGAGCACCCGCCCCCCGACGCGATCACGCGCCTCCAGCACCCGCACCGTCGCCCCTGCCCGGCCAAGCTCGCGCGCCGCGCACAGGCCGGCAAGCCCCGCCCCGACGACCACGACATCCACCACCTCTGAGGAATCGCCGCCCAGCTCGTGCATCACAGCTCCATTAATGCGGGCCCATTCGGCCTGCGAATCTGGTCCCATCACGATTATGCTAGGCCCGCCATGAAGCGAAAACTCCGTGTCGCCGTCCTGGGCGCGACCGGCGTGGCGGGACAGCAGTTCCTCGCCGCGCT
>DAOMZC010001364.1:0-1863 GCA_035437965.1 Pseudomonadota bacterium | reverse complement strand
CTTCCTCCGGCCAAACTTGTGGTAGTAAATCTCTGGTCCGTGCACTGCAAGCCCTGCCTCGAAGAAATGCCGCTCATGCGCAAGATTGTTCAGGGCTGGCGGGGTAATCATGACGTTCAATTCTTGTTCATCACCGATCCGCCGCACGACACCGAAGAAGGAGAGCTAGAAGCCTTCTGGCGTCAGCCTTCAGTCGAACTTCCAGTTGTCCATCCTTGTCGCAGCACAGACGAGCGAATTCGCGCCGCTCTGAAGACTGGCGTCCAGCCGATTACCCTGCTTCTCGATGAACACTTCATTGTGCGTCAGGCATTCGTTGGGAACATTGGCAATCGAAATCTCGCCGCAGCAATGGAACGGCTATTAAGCGTAGCGCGAGTAGCGGATTGCCCGATATCAAGGAAAGGTCGATAGCTCGTTCGTGGGTGCTGCCGGCAAAACCGGCCTGCGCTGGTTGGACTCCGCTGCCCGACCTTCCTTGGCGGCGCGCTCGGGTCAGGTAAACGCCTATTAGCAGTTTTAGTTGCCTTGAGGTGAGGCTCGGAATGGTGGATAGCCGTCGGGCAGCTGGCGGCGGTCGCTTGCCGCTCAGACTTGATCACGGCGCCGGCGCGCGCTAGGTTTGTGCCAACAGCATGAGCCAGGCAACTTTGTCTCCGTTGATGCAGCCGCGCGAGGCGCAGCCCCTTGAGTGGTTCGTGGTGGTCGACACCGGCAGCCTGGCCGGCCAGCGCTTCCCGATTCGTCCGGCGGGCGGGCAGCTCACCCTGGGCCGGGACGCTAGCTGCACCATCAAGTTCGACCCCGAGCACGAGCGCGTCGTCGGGCGCCGCCACGCCCATATCGAGCTTCGCTCCGACGGGGTGTATCTGGTGGACGACAACAGCGCCAACGGGACGTTCAAGGAGGGCCAGCCGGTAGGCGAGGTGCGGCTCCAGCACGGCGATCGCTTCCAGCTCGGCGGCGAGGTCGAAGGGGCGCAGGGCCCGTGGATTTCGATCCACCTGCCGGTCGCGGTACACATCACGCCGCCCGCGAGCGAGGGTGCCACCCTCATCACCCACCTCAGCCCGCCGTCCCGCCCCTTCGTCCCATCCGCGCCGCTGATTGCCACGCATGCAGCGCCCGACCCGCTCCCTGGCTTCGCTTCGCAGTCGATGCGGCAGCCGATGGCGCTGCCGACCGCTGCGCCGTCCGCCTACCTCCAGCCCGCACCCAGCATCGCGCCACCAGTCGCCGCACCCGCGGCCTCGCTCGCTGCCGAGGTCGTGGATCCGCAGCAGAGCCGACGGCGCGATCAGCTGATTCGCCAGATCGCGAGCATTGTCCTCCTGCTCATCCTGGCATGCGCCGTCGGAGTCGCCCTTGGGGTCCGCCAGGATGCGGATGGAGACGCGGAATCAGACACCCGGAGCAGGTGAGGGCGCCGGCAGCGCTTAGGATTGGAACAGATCGCGCAGATCGGCCAGCGCGAACGAAGCGCTGCGCAGCAAGGCGCGGGCTTGCTCCGGAGTGCCTTGGCGGAGCGCCTCGCCCACCTGCTCCAGGCTGCGGCTGAACGGCTGCAGCAGCTCCAGCGCTTTTTCGCGTAGCTCGGCAAGGTCCGGACTCGCCGGCTGAACCGCTGGGGAAGGCGGCTTCTCGGCTTGCAGCGCCGCCAGCTGCGCGCCGAGCGATTCCTTGGCCTCCCGGAGCACCTTTTCACTCTGCTTTAGCCGGGCCGCTTCCGCTGTCGCTTGTTCAAGCTCGCGGCGCAGCCGATCCCGCTCTGCTTGCAGCTGCGCGAGAAGCGCGGGGCCAGCGGCAGCGACCGCCGGCTGCAGGTCATGCTGGTGTTCTATCACCGGGGCCTGCGGGGTCGCC
>DAOMZC010001363.1:0-1870 GCA_035437965.1 Pseudomonadota bacterium | reverse complement strand
TCCTTCTGCCGCTGCGCTTCCCGCGCCACCTCTTCGGCCTGGCGCGCCACCTCGGATCGCTGCAGCTCGGCCAGGGCAAACATCACGCTCGTCTCGGTATTCTGAGTCATCGCCGCACCCTCCTTGCCGACCGGAGATTGCAGCGGCCGTGCCAGGGCGCGCCGCGCCGCCCCGGGTAGACTTGTCAGCGACGAGAAATTCTGGTTCTGCAGCGCGCCTGATGTCGCCTCCCCCGGGCTCCGGCGCCGCCGAATCTACTCCCGATAGAATCGGAATCTACTTTTCGCGTCGCTTGCCGCGCACCCGCAGCCCGAGCTGGTTGTAGCGCAGCCGCACCCGCCGCGCGTTGTCCGCCGGCTCACCGTCCAGCAGGCGCTCCGCCATCGCCGCGAAGTCGCCCGCGGTCTGGGCGTGCAGCTGCGCGTAGACCTGCCGCTCCAGCTCCTGCGCGACCGCGTGCAGCGACTCCTTCGGCGCCAGCTGCAAGCTCAGGCTGGACCCCTGGTCTCCCGCCGCCGGCTCGGTGGCGCCCGTCCGCGCGCCAACTCCCGGCGCGGCCTCGATGAGCTCTGCCGGCGCCCCGCCTCCCTCGGCGGCCCTGGTGGCTCCTGCCCGCCCCCCGCCTCCCTCCGCGGCCACGATGGCAGCTGCCCGCCTCCCGCCTCCCTCAGCAGCCGCGGTGGCGGCTGGCCGCCCTCCGCCTCCTTCCACTGGTTCGGTGGCTCCTGCCGGCGCGCCAAAGGCCGCCGCGCCCACGTCGAAGCCCGAGCTGGCCAGCAGATCACGCACCAGCTTCGCCGGGATCGGGATCGTCCGCGCGCCGCCCGCCACCGCCCGGCCCGCCTCGGCGGCGCGCAGTGCGTCGGCGAGCGCGAAGACCACCGCGTTGCCGCACAGCCACTCAAGCTCGCGCACGTTGCCCGGGAACGGGTAGGCGCGCAGCGCCGCCATCGTCGCCGGGGACAGCACGAACTGGATCCCGCGGGCGGGCGCCGGGGCGGTGCGCGCGACGACCAGCTCGACGTGCACTGGTCCGTCGAGCCGCGCGCGGTCGTAGTAGTCGCATAGGAGCGCCCGGTTCGCCCCTTGCGCGAAGGTCTTGCGAGCGAGCGCCCGCAAGAGCTCCTCCAGGTCCTCCAGGCGCTCGCGCAGCGGTGGCAGGACGAGCCGCGCGGCGGGGTTCAGGCGCGCGTACAGATCGGCGCGGAAGCGGCCGGCGCGGACCGCCGCCAGCAGGTCGAGGTTCGTCGCCGCCAGCACCTTGACCTGGACCGCGCGCGGCGTGCTCTCGCCCAGGCGGGTGACGCGGCCGTCCTGCAGGGCGAGCAGCAGCATGCGCTGGACCTCGAGCGGGAGGTTGCCGATCTCGTCGAGGAAGAGGGTCCCCTGGTGCGCCCGCTCGAAGCGGCCCTCGCGATCCACCGCGCCGCTGAAGGCCCCGCGCGCCGTCCCGAACAGCTCCGCGGCGACCAGCGACTCGGGCAGCGCCGAGATGTCGACCGCGCAGAACGGCCCCGGAAGGCCCGTCGCCGGGTGCAGCACCTGCTCGGCGAGCGCGCTCTTGCCGGTGCCGGTCTCGCCGAGCAGCAGCACCGGAAACGAGGTCCGCGCCAGCGTCTGGGCGTCGCGCCGCAGCCGCGCCATCGCCGCCGAGCGCCCGAACAGATAGCCCCCCGCCCCGGGCGCGTCGCGCCGCCGCGCCAGCACCCGCTCGATGAGCAGCCCGAGCGCGCGGGCGTCGAAGGCGTCGGCCCCGGCCAGGGTCACGAACTCATCGACCGCCAGCGCCGACGCCGCGTCTTCATAGGGCAGCTCCTCGCGCGAGGTCAAAAGGATGACCGGCAGCTCGCCGCGTGCCCGGCGCAGGTGG
>DAOMZC010001362.1:0-1870 GCA_035437965.1 Pseudomonadota bacterium | reverse complement strand
TCTGGCCGCCAACCGCGAGGAGACCCATGACCCACACCGCTTCCGCCCGCGCCCAGGCGCTGCGCCCCCGCGCCCCCTTTTATCCCATCGCCCCCAAGCAGCGGGTCGCTCGGCCCGGCGCGGGCGCACCGGTGCTGCAGGGGGCGGCCCCGCAGGCCGCCAGGAAGGCCGCGCGCTGAGATGCCGGCCCGTCGCTACTCGCGCGAGGAGCTGTTGGCCGCCGCGGTCGGCTTCAGCCACCCGCAGACCGTGCGCTTCCAGGACGTCGATGCCGCCGGCATCGCCTTTTTCCCCCGCATCTTCGAGTACTGCCACGACGCCTTCGTCCGCTGGCTGGCCGAGGCCGGCGAGCCGCTGCCGGCGGCCCTGTTCACCCAGAGCTGGGCCGGGCCGCTCGCCCACGCCGAGGCCGATTTCCTCCGCCCGCTGCACTTCGGCGACGAGCTGCAGGTCGCGATCGTCGCCGCCGAGCTGTCCGGCAGCACCCTGACCCTCGGCTACCGCCTGGCCCTGTCCGAGCTGCCGAGCCCCCGCGGCCCGCGCCCCCGGGTGAGCGGCGAGGTGGTCGCGGTCGCCCAGACCGTGCACATCTTCGTCACCCCCAAGACCTTCCAGCGCATGCCACCGCCGCTGCGCATCATGGAGGCGGTGGCTCGGCTGGCGGCGCGCTGACCTTCCAGCGCCGCCGCCGGGCATCACCGAGACGGTGGCTCGGGTGACGAGGCCTCGAGCGCGGCCAGCACCGCGCGCGCCAGCGCCGCCCGATCGAGCTTGCCGGTGGCGTTGAGCGGCAGCGCCGGCACAAGGACCAGCCGGCGCGGGTGCTTGTAGGCGGCCAGGCGGGCGCGCAGCGCCTGACGCAGCTCGTCCAGGGACGGCGGCCGGGCGGCGGCGACTACGGCGGAGACGACCTGCTGGCCCCACTCGGCATCCGGGACGCCGACCACGCCCGCCGCGGCGACGCCCGGGCAGCGCTCCAGCGCCTGCTCGACCTCGACCGGATAGACGTTCTCGCCGCCGGTCACGATGAGATCGGTGCGCCGCGCCAGGATATGCAGCCGGCCCTGGGCGTCGAGCTGCCCGAGATCGCCGGTCGCAAAGAAGCCGTCTTTGGTCAGCGGCAGCGCCTGCGGCCCCGGCGGCCAGTAACCGTCGAACAGCGTCGGCGCGCGCACCTGGAGCTGCCCGTCTTCGCCGATGCGCAGCTGCAGGCCGGCGATCGGCTCGCCGCAGCCCTGCGCCGCCGCCGGCGGGGTGCCGTAGCGCTGGGTCGTCACCTGCGAGCAGGCCTCGGTGAGCCCGTAGGTGGTCAGCACCGGCACGCCGCGTGCCGCCGCCTCCTGCAGGAGCTCGGCCGACGCCGCCGCGCCGCCGAGCAGCACCGCCCGCAGGTGCGGCGGCGGCGTCCACCGCGGGGTCAGCTCAAACAGGCGACGCAGCATGGTGGGCACTACCGACAAGAGGGTCACGCGGTCGCGCTGCACCGCGGCGGCCACCGCGCGCGGCTCGAACGCGCCGCCGAGCAGCACCGCGGTCCGCCGGGCGATCAGGCAGCGGGTGAGGATCGACAGGCCGCCGACGTGCGCCAGCGGCATGCACAGCAGCCAGCGGTCATCGGCCTGCCAGCCGAGGTTCTGCGCGCTCGCCTGCGCCGCCGCGATGAACGCCCGCCGGCTCAGCATCGCGCCTTTGGGCCGCCCGGTGGTGCCCGAGGTGTAGAGGATCGCCAGCGGCCCGCCCGGACCGGCGGGCGGCGCCGCGTAGACCGATGGGCCGCCCGGACCGGCGAGCGGCGCCGCGTAGAACGACGGGCCGCCCCGCGCCACCAGCGGGCCGCCGCGCGGGCCCATTCGCCGCTCCGTTCCCGGAC
>DAOMZC010001361.1:0-1875 GCA_035437965.1 Pseudomonadota bacterium | reverse complement strand
GCTGATCGAGCTGCGCGCTGAGGCGATCACCTCGCGGCGTGAGCTCATGAAGGAGATCGAGGCGCTACAGGATGAGCTGGACGAGGCCCGGCAGCAGCGCCTCCAAACCGCGGAGGATGAGGAGACGGAGGAGCTACGCGAGCAAGTGGCCTCGCTGAGCGCCAGTCTCGCGCAGTCCGCGGCCGAGGCCGCAGAGCTGCGGGCGACGCTCGAACAGACGGACGGCGAGCTATCGACGCTGCGGACGGCTCACGAGCAGCAGGCCGCGCAGCATGAAAAAGAGCTCCGCCAGCTCCAGGCGCAGGCCGCCACGACGACCGCCCTGCGCGACCACCTGAACCGACAACACGCCGAGGTGACGCGCAGCCGGGATGAGATTCGTGGCCAGCTGGAAGGAGCCAGGCACGACGTGGCAGCGCGGCAGGCGGCGCTCGTTCGGGCCAGCGAACAGCTTGCGGAGCTGCGAACGGTCCACGAGCAGCAGGCCGTGCAGCATGCGGCCGAGGTCCTCGCGGTCAAGTCGCAGGCCGCCACAGCGATCGCCCGCGGAAACGACCTCACCGAGCGGCACGCGGAGCTCGTGCGCAACCGCGATGAGCTGGACGGCCAGCTGGAGAAAACCAAGCACGAGGTCGCCGACAAGCAGGCCATGCTCGGCCGAGTCGGCACCGAGCTCTTGGAGCTGCGCAAGGTCCACGAGCAGGCGGTCGAGCGGCACGCTCACGAAGTCATCGCGGCCAAGTCTCATGCTGCCGCGCAGGCTGCCCTCTATGAGGAGGTCAAACGAAGCAAGGTCGAGCTGCAGGGGCAGATCGCCAAGGCGCAGGTCACCATCGCCGGGACGCAGCGCGCCCTGCAAAACACCTCCACAAACCTGGCCGAGCAACGCGGTCGCGCCGAGAAGGCCGAGCGCATCTTGGCTGAACGTGACCAGGACTGGAAGCAAGAGCGCCTGAAGTTTGCCGCCTTGGAGCGCGCCCACCAGGAGACCCACCTCGTCGCCGAGTCGGACTCGCGCAGCCTGCGTGCGGAGAAAGCGCGCCGGATGGCCGCTGAACAGCGCGTCGAGCAGCTAACCCGCGAGCTGGAAGCCGCAGCGCACCAGAGCCAGCTCGCGACCCACTATGACCGCACGGCGCTGATAATGGGGCGGCGCGACGCGCTCCTCGCCGCCGAGCTGCGCGAGGTTCGCAGTCACCGCGACGAGGCGGTCGCCGAGCGGGAGAAGCTCTCCGCGCGCATCCTGAGGCTGATGTCGCCCGGCCAATACCAGGAACTTGCGGCCGCCGCCGGGTATGACCTCTTGACCGATCCGCTCGTCGAAATCAAGCGCGAAGACGTCGTTGTCGAGGACCGACTTGGTCGCTGGCAGGAGCACCTCAACATGGCCAAAAGAGCCCGTCGTTATGACCCGGAGCAAACTCTCACCGAGCAAGCCTGCGCCGCTGCGATGGCGTACCGCTGGCGGTATGTTAATCACCCACACAACTGGCAGAAAGATCGACCCCCCAAGTGGGTCATCCTCGGCTTCCGACTCGATGCGGAAACCGAACAATACCTCCGCAAGATAGCCCGTCGCCGCATCAAGCGGATGAAGAAGACGACGCAGGAGTTGATGGGGCAGAGCGCGTAGCCGGGTCCGCGGTCAGCGATGGCGTGGGATGCGCTGCGGTGGGTTGTTGGCGGATGGCAAGCTGGGCTGGCAAATCGAGGTCGGGTGCCCGCCGAATCGTTCCTGGTTTTCGCGTCGTCGGTGCCGCAAGCCTTCGCGCGGTCGTGGGGAACGATTCAAACGGGCTCACCGACTCATTTTGACCTTTTAAACAGTAAGGACGGGGCCGCCGAGGATGGGGGGCAATCGTTCCCCGCGCCGAG
>DAOMZC010001360.1:0-1885 GCA_035437965.1 Pseudomonadota bacterium | reverse complement strand
GCTCTCGGGCAGCTCTCGGGCAATGGCTCGGATGGCTCTCGGCCGGCACCCGGGCGATGCCGTGGATTGACACCGCTCGGCGCGCGCTCGAAAATGGAGGCAGCATCGGAGCACCGTCCGGCTCCAGCCGCTGCTCGCTGCAGCCTGGGCGCGGTCTTCAGCTCGGCCCCGACGGACCGGTAACCTCAAACCCGCCAACCACTTTGGTGCGCCCCATGATCAGAAGTCGAGCCGCCCAGCCCGAGTGCCCCGCCGAACCCGAGGGGGCCACCGGGGTCACGCCTCCGGGCGCGGCCGGGCGGGCGAGCCGGACGAGCCCGGCGCCGCGCAAGCGCGCTCGCGACGAAGCAAAGCCGGCGACGGCGGCTGGCCGCCGGCTGACGCTCAAGGACATGATGCAGGGGGCGAGCACCACCGCCCGCGCGGTGCGCTTCTACGAGTCGCAGGAGCTCATCGCCCCGGCCGAGCGGTCGCGCGGCGGCCACCGCCTGTTCAACGAGGCCGAGCTCGGCAAGCTGCGGCTGGTCCTCGACCTGCGCACCTGCGGCTTCTCGATCGAGGAAATCCGCGAGATCCTGCGCGTCAAGGCGCGCTTCACCGATGTGCGCGACTCGGCGCACGAGGTCCAGCGCATCCTCACCGAGCACGTCGAAGAGCTGCGCCGCAAGATCCAGGTCATCGAGCGGCTGGGCCGCGAGTTCCACACCACCATCGACGTGCTCAGCCGCTGCGCCCGCTGCACCGACCCGCGCGGTCCAAAGGCCTGCCAGAGCTGCGATCTGCCGGCCGCCATCTCGGTCCCCGAAAGCTTCAGCCACATCTGGGCGGTGCCGCGGAGCAAGCCCGGCTCTGGCTCGTCAGGTCCGCCCACCTAGCCCGCCGCCCGCACATAATTTGCCGAATCTTCGGCGCTGACGAGTAACCTTCGGCATCTTCCTTGGCACAGGTCCTTGCGTGACTAAGAGCATAGATATGAAGACGGCCCGCTCCCGGAGTCTCCACCAACTGCTCGCGCCCGCCCTGGAGCAGCTGCCGATCTTCCCGCTCGACCAGGTCCAGCTGTTCCCGCGCGCCCTCCTACCCCTGTACGTGTTCGAGCCGCGCTACCGCGAGCTGACCGCGGCCTGCCTGGAGCGCGGCGGCATCATGGCGGTGGCGGCGCTGCGCCCGGGATTCCGCGACGACTACTACGGCCGGCCGCCGGTGCGCCGCATCGCCGGGGTGGGTAAGATCGTCGCCCATCGCAAAAACCCCGACGGCACCTACAACATCCTGCTGCGCGGCCTGGGGCGGGTCGGGATTTGTGAGGAGCTGCCGGCGAGCCCCCAGCACTCCTACCGCGAGGTGCGCGCCCGCCTTCTGACCGACCGCTGGCCGCGCAGCTTCGATCTGGCGGCGGCGCGCAGCACGCTGGTCGTCCTCATCGACCGTCTGGCGACGCTCCTGCCCGAGGGCGGCGAGGCGCTGCGCAGCCTGTGCGCGTCCGAGCCGCGCCCGCGCCGGCTGTGCGACGTGCTGTCGGCGGCCCTGGTGCGCCCGCCGCGGACCCGGCGGCAGCTCTTGGAGCTGCGCGACATCTCCAAGCGCGTCGACCTGCTCAGCGCCGAGCTCGCCCGCCTCATCCACGAGCTGCAGGGCGGCACCGCCTCCGGTCCCAATTAGCTCCAATTAGGCCGCCCCAGCTGAAGCCCATAACTCTCACTCAGGAGCGGGTGGCGCCGGAGGCGGGGCCCCCGCCGCGCGCGGCGGGGTGCCGCAGGTGACAGGACCCGCTCCGGTTCGTATTCCGTTTAGGGCGTGGTCTGAAGCCCGTAACTTTCACTCAGGAGTGGGTGGCGCCGGAGGCGGGGCCCCCGCCGCGCGCGGCGGGGTGCCGCAGGTGACA
>DAOMZC010001359.1:0-1885 GCA_035437965.1 Pseudomonadota bacterium | reverse complement strand
CTGTCGCCAATGCCGCAGTAATTACCTCCCGTCGGTGAAGAGGCGTTATGTGCAGCCGGGGGGAATATCTTGCGGCACGCACTGTAGCGGTCGCAGAGGCTTGCTGTCCGGCCTTTCATTTAAAGCGTCCGATGGCCGCGTGTCGCGCAGCATGGTTCAAAAGGGGTCCATGTGCGCGACTGAGCCAGTGAGGTCCAGCTCCTACGCTTTGGCGCGGGCATCGATGCTCATCCGCGACGACTTCGCCCGGTGGTCTGTTTGGACATTGCTCCGCTTGCTCTCCCCCTTGATACACTGAAGCGACTATGGATTGTTTGCGGCTGCTGTTGCAGTTCGAGCGGAAGGAGGCTGCGTCCGACCCGTTCGCGTTTCGGTTTGAGCCTCAGGATTACATCCTGCCTTCTCAAGACGGCGAGGCGGCCGAGGCTCACTTTCCCTGGTCCGCGCCCCTCGTCAGGGATCTGGACGCGCTGCGGAGGCCAGGGCGGCCCGCGCAGCTTGTCGCCCAGTTCGCCGAGAGGCTGCGCCAGTTCGTCGCCCACGCGGGCTGGTCCTCCTATGTCGCGCGTATCGAGTCCGCGCGAGCCGCCGGCCAGCAGGTCGAGCTGCTCATCCGCTCGGCGGCCGCCGAGCTCTATACCCTGCCCTGGGAACTGCTCTCCCTGCGCCCGGGTGGACCTTGTCTGGGCGAGCTAGGCAATGTGCTCCTCCGTTACGTCTGGCCCGCTTGCCCCGTCACGTCCGAGTCGCCGCAGCCGCGTCCCGAAGGCGGCCGGATTCTGCTGGCCTGGTCGGCTGCCGGCGGCGCGGTGCCAGCCGGTGAGCACGTCGACGCCATCGCTCGCGCTTGTCAGCTCGGCAGTCACTCCTTTGTTAGCGACCCGCTTCGGCCCGACTCCGATGTCCTGCCGCACGCCTCGGCGCGCGCCCTTGTGCGGCGTCTGGAAGCTGCACGCAGCGCCGGTCAGCCCATTTCCGTGCTGCACCTGCTCTGCCACGGCGCCGAATCGCAGGGGAGCTTCGGACTGTGCCTAGACGGGCAGGATGGCCAAGCGGTTGTCGATGGGTACGAGCTGCGCCAAGTTCTGGCGCCATTTTCCGACATGGTGCGCCTGGTGGTGCTGTCCGCCTGCGACTCGGGCAACACCGGGGCGATGGGCTGCGCCGCCGGCAGCGTCGCTCAGGCTCTGCATCGAGGCGGCTTCGCATCGGTCCTTGCCTCGCGCTTTCCGCTGTCGGTGCCGGGCAGCGTTGCGTTCTGTCAGGCTTTCTATCGGACTCTGCTCACAGGCCCCGACTCGCTGGAGCGGGCGTTTCTGGCTGCACGCAGCGCCCTCGCCGAAGCCGCGCTCGAGCAAGCGCAGCGCGACCGGCCTTTGGACTGGGCCAGCCTGCAGCTGTACGGACACCCGCCGCAGGAACGCGACACCCGCCCCCTGGTGTTCCGGCCCTACCGCGGGCTGCTCGCGTTTCAGCCTGAGCACCGCCGGCTGTTCTTCGGTCGCGATGCCGAGAGCGCCGAGATCCTCGGAGACCTCAAGAACCTGGAGCGAGAAAACAAGCCGCGTTTTCTGGTGGTGGCCGGAGCCTCGGGGACGGGCAAGTCGTCGGTGGTGTTGGCCAGCGCTGTACCTCGGCTTTTGGAGCAGCACCCCGGCGCGCAGCTTCGTGTGATCCGCCCAGGCAGCGCGCCCTTGGAGGCACTGCAGCAGGGGCTGGCCGAGTCGGCCGGGCCGCTGCTCCTGGTGGTCGACCAATTTGAGGAGCTGTTCACCCAGACCGCCACGCCGGCCAAGCGGCAGGCTTTCGTGCAGGAGCTGTGGCGACTTTCTTGTCAGGCTGCGCCGCTGGTGCGGGTGATCATCACGCTGCGCGTGGACTTCGT
>DAOMZC010001358.1:0-1886 GCA_035437965.1 Pseudomonadota bacterium | reverse complement strand
ACAAGCAGCTCGGTCTCGGGCCGCGGGATCAGCACCGCCTCGCTGACCTGCAGCGCCAGCGAGTAGAACTCCTTCTGACCGGTCAGGTAGGCGACCGGCTCGCCGCTGAGCCGCCGCTTGATGAGCCCCCGGTAGCGCTCCAGCTCCCCCGCCGTCAGCGGCTGATCATAGTGAGTGTAGAGCGCCACCCGCGGCCACCCGAGGCTATGCCCAAGGAGCAGCTCAGCGTCGAGCCGGGGCGAGCCCAGTCCCTGCGCGCTGAAGCGCTGCTGGGTCCACTGCAGGACCCGCCGAATCGTCCAGCTTGCCGTCTCAGTTTGCGCGTTCACGGCGTGAGCATAGCCAGCCATCCGGCCCGGCAACAATGGTCAACGGCCGGGCCCCCCCAATAAATCGCCCCGACCTGCCCCACCCTGGCCCGCTCTGCTACGGTCTTTTGTCCCCACCGCGCGGCCCGGCCAGCCGCTACCCGTGTCCAGCTATATAAGCAGACAAAATTCCGAGCAGCGACGCGGATCTACGTTGGCGGCGCCGGCCAAAAGAATCTCTAGCTCAAACAGCTACGGTATAGTAATTGCCTAGTAACTCTGGGCGGCGACCTGCGTTCCTCGCGGTCGAGCGACAGAGCTGCCAAGTTCATAGGAGATTCACGAAAATGGCGCGGGATCCTTTCGCTCCAGTTCAGCAGAGTTCAGTGCCCCAGTTTGTCTGGATCATCGTCGGAGTCGTCGGTCTGCTCGTGGTCCTGGTCGGCACCACGATGGCCATCGTAATCTCGAAGCGGACGCCGCCCGTGGTCGCCACCCCGACCGCCCCGGCCCTCCAGCCGACGCCGACCACCACGCCGCCGCCGGCCGCCACCGTCGCGGCCAACGCGGGGCAGCCGGCGGGAGCCGCGGCCACCGACAGCAAGCCCGACAAGGGTGACAAGGGCGACCAGGCCCCGAAGAAGCACCACCGCAGCAGCGGCGGCAGCAGCAGCAGCAGCCACACGGCCAAGGCGGACAGCAAGCCGGCGGGGTCCTCGGCGCCGCCGCCACCGCCGAAGAAGCAGAACAACATGAGCCAGAAGGAAATCGACAAGCTGCTGGGGATCTAGTCCCGCTTGCGGCGCCGCAGTGCTCGGTCGCCGCAGCAGCTTGCCGCGGGCGGCTCGCGCGGTCCGCGGTAAGGTCGTCGCTCTCCCTCCTGTTCACTCTGTTTTCCCCGGCGAAGTTCCTGTCTCCTGCCTCCTGCCTCCTGATCAATCGCTACAGCGGGGCCGCGCGCCCGCGTCCTGTGGGGGGACACCCGCTCCGGTCCGTATCGCGTTTGCAGCGTTGCTTGATTTGACCAAGATCAGCGGCGGTAAGCTGGTTTTTTCCAGCAGTCGGAGGCTCCGGGGTAAACGCTTACCTTGACTTTAAACATCACGCCGATATTGTTCGGGGCCGCAGTGAAGCGCACGATCCAAATTCGCATCGCCGGTCAGCCGTACGTTGTACGCAGCGATGCGGATGAAGCCTACGTCCAGTCGCTGGCCGAGCTGGTAAACAGCCGCGTCAGCGCGCTGAAAGGCAATCGCCAGATTGCTACCCAATCCGACATGGTCCTCGCCGCCCTCCAGCTAGCTGACGAGCTCCAGCACGAGCGGCAGGTGCAGGCGCGGCTCCGCGGTCAGGTCCGGCAGCGCACCCTGCGCATGCTCGACTGCCTGCGCCAAATCGAAGCTTCACCGTCGCCACCGAGAGTCTGACAGCAGGTCGCGCGTGCAGGATCCTGTGCCCCATTCGCTAACGGCTCAGAAGCAAGCCCTGCGCAGTGCGCTACGGCAAGAGCGCGCCCGCCTGGCCCCGCCGCCGGGCAGCCCGGCCGCGACCGAGCTCGGCCGGGCGCTCGCCGCGCTG
>DAOMZC010001357.1:0-1888 GCA_035437965.1 Pseudomonadota bacterium | reverse complement strand
CTCGTAGTTGAACAGCTCCGGGGCCAGGCCCGACTGCGTCGTCGCGCCGATGCTCGAGCCGAGCAGCGAGACGCCGCCGCCGACGCTGATCCACACGCCGCTGAGCGGCGCCCGGTTGGCCGGGCCGAGGCCGCCGGCCGCTGCCTGGGCGGTCTTGGCCTCATCGGGGCTGGGCTTGGGCGGCTCGGGAGGCTTGGGCGGGGCGGCGGCAACCGGCGGGGCGGCCGGCGCGGCCTTGGCGTCAGCCGCGGCCTTGGCGTCGGCCGCGGCCTTGTCCGTCGCGGCCTTGTCCGTCGCGGCCTGGGCGAGCTCCTTTGTATCCCCCTCGGGCAGCGGCGGCAGGCTGTCGAGCTGCTCGGTCAGCACCCAGCCTTCGTGCTTGCCCTTGCGAACCTTGACCCACTTGGCGTCGCTCGACCACTCCAGGAACTCGAGCTTTTCCTTCTTGTGGAGCTTCTTTAGCACCTTGCCGATGTCCGAGGCCTCGGCGCGCAGCTCGCCTTTGTCGATGACGATGACCTTGGGGCCGGCCGGCTCCTTGGACTTCTTGCTGCGCGGCGCCTCCTGGTCGCTCGCCTCGGCGCTCTCCGCCTCGTCGGCTTTCTTCTCGGCCGAGCTCGCGGACGGGCCCAGCGCCAGCGCCAGCGTGCTGGCGAGCACGGTCGCTCTCACCAGGCAAGGCCGGGTCATTACATATCCCCCTGGCCGCTCGTCGAGACCGCCGCAAAGTTGGCGCCGAGCTGGATCCACAGCAGCCAGCGCTGGTAGCTGGCGTCCTGCGCGGTCGCGAACGGCTTGATGCCGGCGTGCGAGACGCTGCTGGTGATCAGGGTCTTTTCCAGGAGCAGGCTCTGGTCGGGCATCGCCGTGTTGACCCGGCTCATGATCTCTGTGTAGTTGGCCATGAGCGCCGCCATGTCGATGCTGGCCCCCGGGGTGATGATCATGACCCCGACCGGCTTGGTGCCGCCGTGGCAGCTCCCCGAGCCGTTGGCGCAGCCGAAGTTGCCCTTCTCCAGGTCGCGCTCGATATCGGCGAACGAGATGGTGCCAGGCAGCGCCTCGGCCAGATCCGGGGCGACCGTCATGTCGCGGACCGTCCCCGGCTGGGTCAAGTTGAGAGCCCCCTGACAGCCAGCACCAACAAGGCCGAGTGCGCCCGCGAGCGCACCTGTTACTAGAACCCTCGACAGCACTAAAAATCTAGCCACGATCGCAGGTTAGCAAATTCTATTTCCGTCGGGCATCCATCCAGAATTTGGGAACAATATTCGAGACTTGACGGGGCCAAGTCCAAGGTGGCAGGGTCGGACGTATGTTCTCGTATGGCAATGGGCACCGGAATGGGCCTGACTACCGGATATCCAGCGGGCTCCTCAGCGACGGAGCGGGCCTTCGCATGAGCCGTCGACCGGGACCGGCGCGGGGGAGCTCGGGAACCGGCGGGACGCTGCTCGGCGGACTCCTCGCTTTCGCTCTTTTCGTCGCGGGCACTCTCTCGGGCTGCGCGCCCGCGGTGACTGCGATGGGCCTGCCGCGCGTGAGCCGCTACGCCGGCCCGGCGCAGCTCGACTGGATGCTCGGCCGCTACCAGGCGCTCAGTCAGGGCGATGGCGTGCTGCGCGACGCGGCCTGCCTTGGCTGGGAGCGCGCGGTGTTCGACCTCGACAGCGGGCGCCGCTATCCGGTGCTCCTGCGCATGTCGCTCGACGCCATCGCGCTGGAGAACCTGTGGCAGGACCTGCCGACTCTGGCCCAGCGCCACCCGCGCCCGCCGGCCTGCGCCGAGGGCGGTCCCGAGGGCGGCCGCGACCTGAGACCGGACAGCGCGAACCGGCAGCCCGCCGCGGAGCAGTCGGTCGGCGCGCCCGCGGGCACTCCGACGGTG
>DAOMZC010001356.1:0-1889 GCA_035437965.1 Pseudomonadota bacterium | reverse complement strand
AGCTGAGCTCGACGCCTCACGCGAGCGGCACGAGCGGCACGACCGGGGCGGCCAGCGTGAGCGGCGCGACTGGCGCGGGATCGACCGGAGGTGCAGTTCTTCGCTGCTTCCCGGGCCCGCCCCCTCAGGCGCGGAGTCCCCGCTGGGCGCGGCTCTTTTCCCGCGCTGCGGCGGCCTTTTTGACCCTGGCCACCGGCTGCGGCGAGCCCGCCTCTCCCGACACCAGCCCGCCGAGCAGCGCCGCGAGCTACTTCGTCGAGCTCCCCGCCGAGCTCGGGCACGGCGACCAGGCGATAGGCTCCCTGCGCACGGCGCTGCGTCGCCACGGCCTGGAGCTCAAGAACGAGTACAGCGAGCTCGTCGGCCTGGCCGGCACGGTCAGCGTCCGCGGCAGCGCCGCCGCGGTCCAGGCGCTCCTGCAGGAGGTCCCCGGGCTGCAGGCGCACGCCGTGGTGTGGCGCTACCCCGACGGCAGCTGCGGTGATGGCAGCTGCGGCGGCGATGAGGCGCCGACCCCCGACCGCGGCGCGATCTGCAGCCTCGACTGCGGGGCGCAGCCCGAGCACTCCGCCCGCGATGAGCTCAGCAACAGCTGGCACGTCGGCGCGGTGGCCGCCGACCAGCTGTGGCCGCTGACCCGCGGCGAGGGCATCCACGTCGCTGTGCTCGACACCGGCTACGACAGCGGACCGGGCACCCAGCACCCCGATCGTCCGACGGAGCTCGGCTTCGGCTACAACCTCGCCACCGGCAGCCCCGACTACAGCGCCGTGAACGAGCACGGGACCCACGTCGCCGGCGTCATCGCCGCCCCGCGCAACGGGGTCGGCGCGGTCGGCGTCGCCCCCGGGGCGACCGTGCACGTCATGCAGGTCTTCCAGAACAACGCCGGCCACGTGGGCGCCACCGACGCCGACATCATCGCCGCGATCGAGCTTTCGATCCGCAATGGCTACCACATCCTCAACCTGAGCCTGGGCGGCCCCCGCGACAGCGAGCCCGAGCACCGGGCGGTGCGCAAGGCCTACGACGCCGGCCTGCTGGTGGTCGTCGCCGCCGGCAACGCCGAGGACAGCACCAAGGGGGCGCTCGGCACCGCGGCGCGCGAGTTCCCCGGCGCCTACCCGGAGTCGCTCTCGGTCGGCGCGGTCAGCCGCGGCGAGTCGATCGCCAGCTTCTCCTCGACCGGGCCGAGCGTCACCCTGTCGGCCCCCGGTGTCGGCATCTACTCGACGGTCCCGCGGGCGAGCGGCGAGCGCGAGGTCACCGCCGTGTTCACGCTCGCCCGTCTGGGCGAGCGCACGATGAGCGCGGCGCTGCCGGTGGGCAGCTCGGGCACCGGCCTTGACGGCAGCCAGGTGGTCGCCTGCGGCTTCGGCACGCCGGCGGAGGTCGCGGCGTGCGCGCCGCTCGGCAAGGTCGCGCTGATGCAGCGCGGGCCGGGCGGTCCGGGGGAGACGGCGCTGCCGTTCAGCGAGAAGATCCGCAACGCGCGGCTGCAGGGAGCGATCGGTGTCCTCCTGTACAACCACCGCTACGGCGAAGCAGCGACCGCGGGGGCGGTGCTCGACAGCATCAGCCTGGGCACCGGCCAGCCGGTGCCGGTCGTCGGGCTCGCCGCCGGCGACGGTGAGTACCTGGTCGACCAGCTGCAAAAGGGCCAAAAGCTCACCGTGCGCATCGCCATCCGCGCCAGCGACTACGCGACCTTTGACGGAACCAGCGACGCGACGCCCATCGTCTCCGGCGTCGCTGCGCTGCTGTGGTCGCGCTTCCCCACCCTCACCAACGTCGAGCTGCGCCAGCTGCTCGTCGAGTCGGCGGTGGACCTCGGCGCCCCGGGCCGGGACGACGCCTTCGGCTGGGGCCGCATCGACGCCCTGCGCGCC
>DAOMZC010001355.1:0-1890 GCA_035437965.1 Pseudomonadota bacterium | reverse complement strand
GCGAGCAAGCTGCGCAGCCCCGGCAGGTACAGCGCCAGCAGCTGCAGCGCCAGCGCCACCGCCACGCAGCCGAGCAGCGCCGGGTTGCGCCACGCCGCCCACCCGCGGAACGGCCGCGGCGAGCGGTCGCTGAACGCGTGCAGCAGCAGCGCGGTGGCCAGGGTCGCGAAGGCCAGCGAGCGGCCGTGCGCCGCGCCCTCGTGGTGCAGGCCCCAGGCGCCGATCGCCACCGCGGCGATGGCGATGATCGTGCCGTGCCAGAGGATCGCCGCCAGGCGGGTCGGCGACAGCAGCGCCGCCTCGCGCCGCGGCGGGGCTCGCTGCAAGAGGTCCAGGCTCGCGCGCTCCCGGGTCAGCCCGAACGCCGGGAAGGTGTGCATGAGCAGGTTGAGGTACAGGATCTGCAGCGGCAGCAGGATCGGTGGGTTGCCCACGGCCATGGTGATAAGCGCCGCCAGCACCGTCGCCAGCGAGCACGATAGGAGGTAGTCCAGAGCCTTCTGGAGGTTGCGGAACACGGCGCGGCCCTCGGCGACCCCGGCCAGCAGGGTGGACAGGCGCTCATCGGCCAGGATGAGCGCCGCGGCGGCCTTGGCGACCTCGGTGCCGCGCCCCAGGGCGATGCCGGCGTCGGCGGCGCGCAGGGCCGGCGCGTCGTTGACCGCGTTGCCGGTCAGGCCGACCTGCTGCCCGCTGCGCTGCAGCGCCTGCACCAGCTGAAACTTCCCTTCCGGGGTCGCGCGCGCATACACGTCCACGTCCGTCAGCGGCGCCTGGGAACCGACCAGGACCCGAGGCGCTTGCCCGGCGGCAAGGTCGAGCTCGCGGGCGAGCGCCGCGGCGGTGGCCGGCTGATCGCCGGTGATCATGATCGTGCGGATGCCGGCGCGATGGGCCAGGGCCAGCGCGTCCTTGACCCCCGGCCGCGGCGGCTCCGCCATCCCGATCAGGCCCAGCCACTCCCAGCCCTGCTCCGGCTCGGTCTTGTCGTCCTGACCGGCCGCGGGGATCGGCGCGGTGCCGATGGCGACCCCGAAGACCCGCAGCGCGCGCTCTGCCAGCCGCTGGTTGCGCGCGAGCCACTGCGCCCGCAGCGCGGCATCCAGCGCCTGCCGGCCGGCGGACGTACACACGGTGCTGCAGCGGGCCAGGACCTGCTCGGGCGCTCCCTTTATGTACAGCCGCTGCTCCTTTTGCGCGCGCGTCACCACGATCATGAAGGGGTGGCCGCGCCCGACGGGCACCGTGCGCACCGCCGGCTCCAGAAGGAGCTGGCGCGGATCCGGGAGTCCGGCCTTGGCCGCCGCACACAGGAGCGCCCCTTCACTCGGATCGCCCTGTATGTGCCACCTTCCCTCTTCCTCTTCCAGAGTCGCCTCGTTGCAGAACTGGCAGGTGCGCAAGAGCAACAGGAGTCCGGGCTGCGAAGCGGGCTCCAGGCGCCGGCCGCCCTCCTGGAACTCGCCGCTCGGGGTGAAGCCTTCTCCGGTGACAGTAAGCTCGTGGTCGGCAAGCTCCACCGCGCGCACCGTCACCGTGCTGTCGGTCAGCGTTCCCGTCTTGTCCAGGCACAGCGTGGTGATGCCGCCGAGCGCCTCCAGGACCCCCAGGTGGCGGACCCGCAGCTTCCGCCGGCCGAGCCGCCGCGCCGCCGCGATGAGCGCCAGGGTGGCGACCGAGGGCAGCCCCTCCGGGATGGCGGCGACCGCCAGCACGATGGCGGTGCGCACGAGCGGCCAGAAGGGCTGGCCCTGCCACAGCCCGAGGAAAAGGAGGAGCACGCCCACCGCGGCGACCAGCCACGTGAGGTAGCGCCCGAGCGTGGCGAGCCGCGGGTTCAGCGGCACCGCCGGCGGGTGAGTCGCGCAGAGCAGCTTGCCGATGCGACCG
>DAOMZC010001354.1:0-1890 GCA_035437965.1 Pseudomonadota bacterium | reverse complement strand
CGCCCTGGCCGTCGCGCAAGGGCGGGGTGGCGATCTGGGCGCGCAGGCGGGCAAACAGGGCCTTAGCGGCGGCGCCGCTGCCGGTGCGCCAGATGCGCAGCGCGGCGTCCCAGGTCTCCGGGCTGTCTTTGGCCTTATAGTGAACGGACTCGGAGCCGGCGAGCAGCTCGGAGGTGGTGGCGGGCAGCGGCTCCAGCGCGTAGGCGCGGCCGGCGCCGGACTGACCGGCCAGCTCTTCCACGTCGCCGCGGGTGAGCAGGCGCATCGGCAGGGTGAGCTCCGCCGGCTCGGCAGGCGGCGGGGGCGGCGGCAGGTCGTCGGGCGCCACCAGGTTCTTGCGCGCCGCGGCGGCCTCCCCAAGCTCCAGCGCCGCCTGCACGATCTCGGCCTGGGCGACCCGGCGCACCTCCGGGCTGGCGCCGAGAAAGACCAGGTGGCGGGCGTGCGACTCGCCCTGGGCGAAGCGCTCCAGGCGGATGCGGTTGGTGCGCTGGGCGAAGTCGTGCCGCGGCGAGTGATCGTCGGAGCGGAGATCGGAGCGGTATCCGATATAGCCGGCCTTGTAGACGATCAGGCTGAAGCGCCGCAGCAGCGCCGACTGCAGGCGGGAGGCCGGGAGGATGGGCAGGCGGTAGTTGCCGTCGTTGCCGGTCAGCGCCGACTCGGTGTAGGCGGCCTCGGGGGTCGGTAGCCCGGCAGCGCTCTCGAACGCCCAGCTGCCCAGCACGAGCGCCCCGGCGATCGGGTTGCCGGTGCCCTGGTCGACAACCTGCCCGTCGAAGGGCCCGCGCAGGTTGCCGGGGATCACGGTGTCGGGGCGGGCGGGAAAGGGGGCAACCGCTATCGGCGCGGCGCAGGCGCCGAGCGTCAGGCTGCCGCAGAGGCCCGCCGCCCGCAGCGCTCGGGAAAAGGCCCCCGGGAGTAGCCGGGGTCGCGGCGCGATCGCTGAGCCGATCGCTACCGCGCTGCCGGGCGCGAGCGCGCCGCAGCCTTGCCGGGCCAGTGGCATATCTGATGCCGCTGCGCCGGCAAGCCGAGCACAGCGCGACGGCTGCCCGGGCGGCGCGGGCTCCAGATGGGGGGGCCGCAGCGGCCAGAGCATGCTGAAAGGTCGGTTCATAGGCACAGTCGGACCAAGGTTGTAGCGCAGCTTGGAAGTACGTGTAAACCCTATGAATTGTGCGCACCGACTTGAGGCAAGCCATGCTCGTCAGAAAGGGCGCATACTTTGGGCTTGGCTCTCCCCGACACTGTTCAGTTATATATAAGGGGAGAGGAACCTGAGTCACCTCGCGATGGCACGGTGCAAAAGCTGCGGAAAAGTGAACCGGGATGGGGCGCATTTCTGCCAAGACTGCGGCAATTCATTCGACGGCCCGGCGGGGTCTGCCGGCGGTGGGACCGTGGCCAAGGACCGCGCGCGGCCGGCTGAGCGAGCCGCGGAGCGGGCAGTCGAGCGGGCAGTCGAGCGGCCCGCAGAGCGATCAGCAGATCGGCCCGCAGATCGGCCCGCAGATCGGCCAGTCGAGCGTTCTGGCGGCGCCAGCGCGCTTGCCAACGCCGTGGCCAGCACCGGCAAGGCCAAGACCGGGAGCGCAGCCGTGGTGAGCGCCGGCAAGGCCAAGACCGGGAGCGCGGCCGTGGTGAGCGCCGCTGCCGGCGGCGCCGAGCCGCAGACCTGCACCTCGTGCGGGACCGCGAACGCCGGCGGGATGGTCTTTTGCAAGCAGTGCGGAGTGGCCCTTGCGAGCGCCGCCGGACCGCAGGGCCGCATCTCGTGCAGCCAGTGCGGCCAGCCGACGCCCTCCGGGTTTACGTTCTGTCAGCACTGCGGCCACCGCCTGATCGGCGAGCGCGAGGCGACCGGGCCCCGCGCCCCGGTGCGCCTCG
>DAOMZC010001353.1:0-1893 GCA_035437965.1 Pseudomonadota bacterium | reverse complement strand
GTCGCTGTACGGACCCAGGCGCGCCAGATCGGGGCCGGGGACGCCGCCGTCGTCCTGATCGCCGCCGACGTGACTGCTACAGCCAAGCCCGAGCAGCAAGGCCGCGGACAAGAGCGCCGCGCCGCCAAGCCGCCGATGAAGCGCAATCCTCATGTGATTTCTCCGCCAGAAGGACGGGGGGGGATCCCCGAGTGCGCGGAGCATACAGCAAGCCCGGCGGCAGCGGCTAGACCGCGCAGCGGCGCGGCGCGCGGGCCGGTTGGCGAGAAGTCCCAACGCCTACCGCCGACTGCCGGCGCTCGCCAGCTTCAGCGACAGGCCGACGGGATCGCGCGGTGCTCGGAGCCGATCTCCTGGCGGACCTTGGTGAGGATTTCCTTGCAGTGCGACAGGGTCCGCTCGGTGTTCTTGGGGACGCACTCGGCGGGCTGCTGGGTGAAGCGGCAGCAGCGGGTCGCCTTGTCGCAGGCGTCGCGCACCTCGGCCGAGTCGGCGTGCTTGTCGATGACCAGGTTGTCGAAGCGGTGGCTGTCCTCGCTGCCGGCCGGGTTCAGGGTGAAAAACGCCGCCTTGGCGCCGGTGAAGGTCAGGGTCACGCTGCCCTTGGTCTCGTCGTACTCGATGGCCAGCGGCGGCAGCGCCGAGACCGGCCGGGCCGGCGAGGCGGCCGTGGTCGCCTCCTGCTTCACCGCCGCCGAGGCCGTGGTCTTCCACATCCGCGGGCGCCCAGGGGCGGTCGGGACCGGGTTCAAGTCCGACGGATGGCGCTCCAGCTTGTTGTCTTTGCTGACGGTGATGATCTCCTTCATGGTGAAGCGCCAGGCGAGCCGTCCCTCGGCGGCGCGCGGCATCTTGAGCGTCGCCGGCACCCACCACCCTTCCGGCGGGAGCGAGGCGGACTCGGTGGCGCTCGCCGGGGCTCCGCTGCGCGCGACGGGCTGCGCCGCAGCCTCCGGCGCCCGGGCCCCGAGCGTCCCCGCGAGCAGCGCCACGACCACGGGCAGACAGAGCGCGAGCCGGCCTCCCGAGCCCGTGCGCGACCCGAGGCAGGAAAAAGTCCGCGACCGCGACCAGAGTGCAAGGCGTGCAAGGACTGCCAGAAATGGTTGACCCATGCGCTAGATACTAACGTCGCCGTTTTCTGGCGGCGAGCGGCAAAAGCCGCGATTCAAACCGGCCGCGGCCTTACCCCAAGCGGCGAGCCCAGCGCGACGAGGCTTCGGCTGGGCTCGGGCGCGCCGGCGTGGTAAGCTCGGCGGGGAGTGCCCAGCTTCACTATGGCTCTCCGAGGTACACGATGCCCTTGAAGCCCTTCCGCGTACCCCTCTTCAGCCTGCTCGGTCTGACCGGCCTTGCAGCTGTCGGGTTCGCCATCGCAGCGACAGTGCCGACGGCGGATGCCGCGCCACCGCCGCACGCCGCCGCCAAGAACGGGCCCCCGGGTCTGGCCAAGAACCGCTTCCTCGGCGCCCACCCGCTGGTCGGCAGCCCCGCCACCGGCTACTGCTACATCGATGTCCCCCACGTTCATGACTACGTGCCCGACCGGCCGGCCGTCTTCAGGGAGGTCGGCGACGAGTACGTATTCACCGGCGATCCGGTGCCGTTTGGCTACGACGGCGCCAAGACCGTCTTTTACGGCCACCACCCGGTGCCGATTCCCGTCGAGGTCGCCGCCGCCGCGCCGCCGACCTTCTGCTTCATCAAGGGCCCGCACTACCACGACTACCCGCAGCCCGAGGCCCCCGGCTTCAAGCAGAAGGACAGCGCGGTCTTCTACGTCGGCCCCATCCCGCCCGAGGTCGCCCAGGAGCGGCCGCAGGCCGAGCGCGCGGTCTAGCTCGAGTACCAGCCCTACGTCGCGCTCCGGCCGCAGGTCAAGGTGACTCCGCC
>DAOMZC010001352.1:0-1897 GCA_035437965.1 Pseudomonadota bacterium | reverse complement strand
CTTGCAGATCCCCGGGTGATCGATGCGCGCCTGGGCGCGCGCTTCCTGCATGAAGCGCAGGATCATCTCGTCATCGCTGCTGTGGATGAACTTGAGCGCGATCGGCCGATTCAGCCGCGGGTCGCGGGCCTTGTAGACCGCGCCCATCCCTCCTTTGCCCAAGAGCTTGACGAACTCGTAGCGGTTCCAGCCCAGGACGGGAAACTTCCCAGTTGCGGTGGCAGCCGGCGGCGCCTGACTGGACGGCGGAGCCATTGTATCGCCCAGGGCGCTGGCCAGGTCGGAGTCGCCGGAGCCACCGGAATCTCCGGAATCCTCGGAATCGCCGGAATCAAGGACCGTAGGCTGCCAGCCCATCTTGCCGTCCTCTTTTTTCCCGGCCCCGACGCCCCCGGGCTGACCCGCAGCGCCCGAGGCGCCCACCCCACCGCGCGGCTTGCTCATCTTGATTGCCTCATCCCGCTCCCGCTCATGGAATTAAGTATGATCGCAAGAAAGCTTGACCAGCGGGCGCGCGCACCGCGTCAAAGCTGGGAGCTGTCTCACCTTGTATGCTTCCAGCTCTCACGCCGTACTCGGTCATAGGTCCTCCCCCGTACTTCATGCTCAAGGATATCCGATTTGCTTCATCTTCCGGGGAGCCTTAGGATAGCGCCCGGAGATACCCATGTCTGAACACAGAGCCAAGATAAGCTGGAGCCGCGACGGCAGGGACTTCACATACAAGACCTACAGTCGCGATCACCTCTGGAAGTTCGAGAACAACGCCGAGGTCAGGGCCTCGGCGGCTCCCAAGTTCCTCGGCAACCCGCAGTGCGTCGACCCGGAGGCGGCGTTCGTCGCGTCGCTGTCGAGCTGTCACCTTTTGACCTTTCTGGCGCTGTGCACGCGCCAGGGGTTCGTCGTTGAGAGCTATGAGGACGACGCGGTCGGCTACCTGGAAAAGAACGCCCACGGCAAGCTCGCCGTCACCCGGGTCGAGCTGCGACCGCGCATCGAGTTCGCGCCCCAAAAGGGCCCGGACACAAAGGGCCTCGCCACCCTGCACGACCAGGCGCACCACGAGTGCTTCATCGCCAACTCGGTGCTGACGCAGGTGACGGTCGTCGCCCCAAGCTAGAGCCGATCTAGAGCCGAGCTAGCGCCAAGCTAGACGCAAGCCAGATGTAGAAGCGACCGCCGCGGATTGACAAGGGACCGGCCGCGGGCAAGGATGGCCCGTGGACTCTGCGCCTGCGCCCTCTCGGGGTCGCGCCCTGTGCGAGCTCGGCGGGCTCTTTCTGCGGCTCGGTGCGACGGCGTTCGGCGGCCCGGTGGCGCACATCGCGCTGATGGAAGACGAGGTCGTGCGCCGCCGCCGCTGGCTCACCCGCGAGGAGCTGCTTGACCTAATCGGCGCGGTGAACCTCATCCCCGGTCCGAACTCTACCGAGCTGGCGATTCACATAGGTCACCGCCGCGCGGGCTGGCCCGGCCTGCTGGTCGCCGGCACGTGCTTCATCGCCCCGGCCATGGGGATCGTGATGCTGCTCGGCTGGGCATACGTCCGCTACGGCGCTCTGCCGGTGGTGAGCGGGCTCCTGTGGGGAATAAAGCCGGTCATCATTGCCATCGTCGCGCAGGCGCTGTGGGGGTTTTCGCGGGCGGCGATAAAGAGCGTGCCGCTGGCCCTGGTCGGCGCCGCGGCGCTCACCGCCAGCCTGCTCGGGGTCGCGGAGCTGCCGATCCTGCTCGGCGCCAGCCTGCTCATGCTGCTCGGGCGCGGCGTGCAGGAGGCGCGGGCCGGCAAGTCGCCGTCCGTCCTGCCGCTGGCGCTGTCGCTGCAGACAGTGGTCGCGCCGGCGGCGGGGCCGCTCGCCAGCACCGCGGTGGGGCTCGGGCCGCTGTTCCTGTTCTT
>DAOMZC010001351.1:0-1900 GCA_035437965.1 Pseudomonadota bacterium | reverse complement strand
GTAGCCCGAAGCTGCCGGCGCCACGAGCGCCGCGTTACTTGACCGCCGCCGTCACGTAATACTCGACGTTCGAGCACGCCCACCACTTGCCCTTGTCCTGCCGGTACTGCAGCGTCGACCGCTGCCCGCTCGACTCGGCCTTCTGCAGCTCGGCAATCAGCGGATCGCGGTCCGACTGGACATCCAGGTTGAACTCCCAGATCTCCGGCACCGCCCCGATGACATTGGCGTTGGTGATGACAAGCTCGCCCACCCAGTAGCGGCACAGCGGCGAGCCCTTCTTGGAGATCTTGCGCACGATCCCCGACCGCGTCCCCGTCGAGACTCCGTGGTTCCACCAGGCCCGAAAGACCTGCCAGCCGACCAGCAGCATCACCACGCCGAAGCCCGCCAGAATGAGCTTCCATTTGGTTGAACTAGGAGCGAGACGTTTGAGCATACGGTTATGCTAGTACAAGCCCCGCCCCGGGTCCGTTAAAACCGCGCAGTCTCCACGCGACAGCCACGCAAGCCAAGGAGCCAAGCCCCATGAACACGAACACGACCCCCTCCGGACTCAAGTACACCGATGAAGTAGTCGGCACCGGCGCCAGCCCCAAGCCGGGCAAGAGCGTCACCGTCCACTACACCGGCCGCCTCGCCGACGGCAAGAAGTTTGACAGCTCCCACGATCGCAACAAGCCCTTCGCCTTCGCCTTCGGCGTCGGCCAGGTCATCAAGGGCTGGGACGAGGGCGTGCTTACCATGAAGGTCGGCGGCAAGCGCAAGCTCATCATCCCCCCGAGCCTCGGCTACGGCGCGCGCGGCGCCGGCGGCGTCATTCCCCCCAACGCCGAGCTTCACTTCGACGTCGAGCTCCTCAGCGTCGAGTCGTAAAAAGCTCCGCCCGCGGCTACAGCGGCTCGGTCACCGCGCGGACGAAGCGGATGACCTGCCCCGCGAGCGGACTTAGCGGCAGCGACAGCTGCGCGACGATGCCGAAGTGGTTGCCGGTCGGTGTGACCACGTACTGCACCGGCACCCCTTGGGCCGCCAGCGCCACCTGGAAGCGCTTCGACTGATCGACATCCACAAGCTCATCTTCAAGCGAGTGGACGAGCAGCCACGGCTTCTGCACGCCGTGCAAAAGGTACTGCGGCGAGGCCCGCCGCCACCCCTCCCCGGGCTCGCCGAAGGCCGCTTGCAGGAAGTCGTCGCGGTAGCTCGGGAAGCGCGTGGCGAGCTCCTGCAGGTCGTAGATGCCCTCCAGCCCGACGAACCCGCACAGCGCCTCGGGCTTGTCGCCCGCCGCCTTGAGGAACTCCGGCGCGAAGGCGAGCATCGCCGCCAGGTACGCCCCCGCCGAGTGCCCGCCGACGACGATGCGGTCACGCGCGACGCCGTGCTCGGCGGCGTGCTGGCGCAGCCACGCCACCGCCTGCGCCGCGTCCTGCACCTGCGCCGGGTGGCGCGGACCGCCCGCGCCGGCCAGCCGGTAGTTGGGGATCGCGACCGCGAACCCCTGGGTCGCCAGCGACAGCCCGAGCAGCGCGTACTGGTCCTTGTCGCCGCTTATCCACGCCCCGCCGTGAAAGAACACCAGCAGCGGCACCCCCTTGGCCGGCGCCGCCCCCTCCGGCCGCGCCGCCGTCGCCGCCTGCGCCACCTTGGGCGAGGGGAGCGCCGGCAGGTACAAGTCCAGCGTCTGCGCCCCCCCGCGTGAGCCGCTGACGTAGCGCAGCTCGGTGAGCTTGCGAATCCCGCCCGCGGTCAGCTGGCCGCTTACCGGCGCCGCCGCCGCCCGCCGCGACCCGAGCCCCAGGCCCGCCGCCCCGGCCAGCGCCCGCAGCACGGCCCGCCGTGTCGAGGAGTTCATCCCTCTACTTTACCGCGCACTCCTTTTGCCCGCGCCCCCAGGCTG
>DAOMZC010001350.1:0-1900 GCA_035437965.1 Pseudomonadota bacterium | reverse complement strand
GTAGCCGCTGACACCGGCGACACCCAGGTGTGGCTCAAGACCGGCGGCTTCCGCGAGTTCATCGACCTCCAGCTGACCGTCGAAAAGACGAGCCGCGTCCGCGAGGCGGTGCTGCTTATCGATCGCAGCTGGATCGGCGACAAGGTCCACCTCAGCCCGTTCGCCAAGGACCTCGCCAAGAGCTACATCGGCGCCCTGGTGGCAGAGCCGGACAGGAAGCAGGCCAGGCTCTTTACCGAGGCGCTGTGGAACCTGAGCGGGAGCGGCGATCGCGTCCTGCGCCGCCAGCCGGAAGAAGGCCCGGCCGAGCTGCCGCCCGACGTCAAGCGCGCCCTGGAGGTCTACACCGGCGCCGAGCGCCGCCTACGCGCCCCGATGCTGGCGACCGACCTTATCTTCGAGAACGTCAGCGCCGATGGCAAAGACCGGCTGAAGCTCACCGTCCGCCGGCTGCCGCGAAAGCCCGCAAGTCCCGACGCGGCGCCCGCGGCCAGCCAGGGCTCTGGCGCAGACTCGAGCCCCGGCACCGATCTGGCAGGAATCATCCGCACCAACAGCGCGCTTTTCGGCAAGCCCTACCTGGCGATCATCAACAAGGAGCTCAAGGCGGCAAAGGATGATCAGCTGAAGGCCAAGCTGGTGGTGATGCCCGACGAGGTGCTGATGACCCTGCAGCTGGCGCTCATCTTCCAGGATGCGCAGACGATCATGGTCTCGGTGCACGACGGCAACTCCGGTCACGAGGTCCTCGCCGTCAGCCGCGCCCAGGACATCGATCCCATCGAGTACATCGAGCCGTGGCCGCGCGGCTCGTTCCTTGAGCGCGCCAACAACCAGGGGGGCGCCGCGGCGGTACCGGCCGAGCAGCACAAACACTTTCTGGTCAAAGCCGATGAGCTGCGCAAGGTCCTTTACGCGATCGTCCTTGAGCTCGACTATCTGAAAAAGATCGCCGAGTTCTGCATGCTGGTCACCCAGGATGAGGCGAGCGCGCTTGCTGAGTATCGCAAGCGCATGGAGCAGGATCCGCAGAACTACCCCGCCACCGAGGGGCGCCTAGATCGGCTGGGTCAGGTGTTCCTGGCGCACGCGATGGCGCCGCGGGCGCTGAAGACGTTCAAGATCAACCGCGAGCTGCACCCGCGCTCGGCGCGCGCGGTGGGCCGGCTGGCCGCTCTGTACGAGAGCCAGGGCGAGGTGAGCCTGGCGAGCCAGCACTATCAGAAGGCCCTGGAGCTGGTCGGCGCCGACCCGGGCCTGCCCGAGCCCGAGCGGCAGCGGCTGCGCGAGGCGGCAAGCTCAGCGCTCGTCCGGCTGCGCGGCGGGCGCTGAACCGGATGACCCGATGCTGAACAAAGGTGAGTCGGCCTGATGGATTTCTTCAAGTCTGCCTTCGCGGCGCTGCCCACGGCGGCGCAGAACCCGCTGGCCTTCATGGCCTACGTGCTGGTGATCATCAGCGCGACGCTCATCGCGCTCAAGGCCAAGCGCAACCAGCAGCTGCTCAACAACCTGGAGAAGCTCCCGCCCGAGGATCGCCTCAAGGCGCTGGAGCTGGAGATGGAGGCGGTGCGCGTCCCGCCGAACCTCACCGCCGAGCAGTGGCTGAAGGCGCGCACCCAGCGCTACTACTTCGTCGGCTTTTCCCTTGTCTGCCTGACCCTGCTCATTGTGTTTGCTCTGGCGGTGGCGACGCGGGAGAAAAAGGACCCGGGCAGCGTGGATGTCACGCTCACTCCCTACGTACCGCCGCACGCGGAGGAGCCGGCGGCCCCGGTCCGGCAGGCCCCGGCGCGCCCCGCGGTCGCTCCGGCAAGAGACTCCGAAGACGCGGAGCCGGAGCAGCCCAAGAAGCAGCGCAAGAAGGGCAAGCGGAGTCGCGTGCAGGGGCGCCGGTCGT
>DAOMZC010001349.1:0-1901 GCA_035437965.1 Pseudomonadota bacterium | reverse complement strand
GCTGCCCGCCCGACAGCTGATCCGGCCGGTGGTACAGCCGCCCGCCGAGCTGGACGCGGGTGAGCGCCTCCACCGCCGCCTGCCGCCGCGCCGCCCGCTTGCGCCCCGAGTACAAGAGCGGCAGCGCGACGTTGTCCACCGCCGAGGTGCGCGGCAGCAGGTTGAAGCTCTGGAAGACAAAGCCGATCTTGCGGTTGCGGATCTCGGCCAGCTGATCGTCGTCGAGCAGGTGCACCGCCTCGCCGTCGAGGGAGTAGCTGCCCGCGGTGGGCGTGTCCAGGCAGCCGATGAGGTTCATGAGCGTCGACTTGCCCGAGCCCGAGGGCCCGACGATGGCGACGTACTCGCCGGCGCAGATGCGCAGATCGACGCCGCGCAGCGCCTCGACCACCTCGGCGCCGAGGACGAAGCGGCGGCGCAGCGCGCGGATGTCGATTACCGGGACCGGCGCCTGCGTCGACCCCGAAGACGCGGCGGTGGGCGCGGGCATGGCTGAGGGCTCGCCCGGCATCGCTAGGGGGCGCCGGCCTTGGCGGTGGCGATCGGCGCGCTGACCTCCGGCTCGCTGTCGTGGCGGTCCTTTTCGAGCAGCGGGCGCACCAGGGCCCCCTCTTCGATGCCCTTGTCGTTGAGCGACAGGAGCACCAGCGTCCCGGCGGTGAGGCCGCTCTTGATCTCGCTGCGCTCCCAGTTGGAAAGGCCGATCTGCACCGCGTGCTTGCGCAGCCGGTAGACGCGGCCTTCGGGGACCAGGCCGTAGACGAAGCGGCGGACCCCGCGGCCGATGATGGCGTTGCTCGGTACCGAGAGGATGTCGCGCTTCTCGGCGACGATGATCTCGACGTTGGCCGACATGCCGGGGCGCAGCCCGGCGGCGCGCGCGGCGGCGACGCCGGCCACCTCGACCTCGACGGTGAGGGTGCGCGCGCCCTTCAGGTCGCGCTTGATCACCGGATCGACGCGCGCCACCCGACCGGCGATCACCCGCTCGGGCAGGGCGTCCAGGTGAAGCTCCGCGGGCTGGCCGGGCTGCACCTTGGCGGCGTCGGCCTCATCGACCGTGGCGTCGACGTGCAGCCGGTCGTCGTCCATGATCTGCAGGACCGGCGCCCCCGGCGGCAGGCTCTCGCCCAGGTGTACCGGCACATCGGTCAGCACGCCGGTAAACGGCGCCACCACGTCGGCCCGCGAGCGCGCCACCCGGGCGACCGCCAGCGCCGCCAGCGCCTGCGCCTTCTGGCTGGAAATCGCCTGCACCGACTGCGCCGCCTCGGTCACCGCGGCGGCCGCATCTTCGCTGAGCTGCACCGTACCGGCCCCGCGCGCGGCAAGCAGGCTGGCCCGCTCGGCCTGGTGGCGCAGGGTGGCAAGGCGCGCCGCGGCCTGCGCCCGCTGCGCCTCGGCGGCGTCGGCGGCGGCCTGGGCCTGGCGCACCTTGGCGTCGAGGTCGGCGGGATCCACCTGGACCACGAGGTCGCCCTTGTTCACCCGCGCGCCGCGCGCATGGCGCACCGCCACGACCTGCCCGCCAAGCTCCGCCCGCACGGTCGCCTGCAGCTCGGGCGTGACCTCCCCCGCCGTCGCCGAGGACACCACGTCGCGCACGCTGCCGACCGCGGCGGCGGTGACCCGGACCTCGGTAGTCTTCTTGGGCCAGAAGCGCTGCGCGAGCACGCCGACGCACGCCAGTGTTAAGATGATCGCGATTCGCCCGACAGCGCGACGCCCGCGAGAAGGTTGGGCAATGGAGGACATAATGCGCGGCCACTCTAACACAGCGCTTGCCACCCGCTCCCCGAACCACCTCGGCCCCTCACCGGCCGCCGCAACGAGGCGCGACGAGCCCGCGGCGGCCGGGCGCCTCGGCCCGGCGCTCGTCCGGGCGAGCCGCCGCGCCGGTC
>DAOMZC010001348.1:0-1903 GCA_035437965.1 Pseudomonadota bacterium | reverse complement strand
GGGCCCCCGCGACCCCCCCGAGCGCCGCGCGGCGCGCCAGCGCGTCCTGCAGGGCCGACGGGGCGCGCAGGAACTGGTAGTAGCGGAGCAGCGCGTGGGCCAGGAGGTGCAGCGTCGCCACCCGGTAGAGCCCCAGCCCGCACTCGACGACCATCAGCGCGACCTGGCTGATCGTCGCGTAGGCGATGCCGGTCTTGGCGTCGGCGCTCACGTGGCCGCTCAAGGTCGCCATCACCGCGGTCACCGTCCCCACCGCGACCAGCGCCAGCCCGACCAGCGGCGACTGCGACAGGACCGGCGCCGAGCGGATGAGCAGGTAGATCCCGGCGTGCACCGACAGCCCGCCATAGAACACGGCGCTGGAGGCGGTCGGTCCCTCCATCGCCCGCGGCAGCCAGCCGCCGACGGGAAACTGCGCCGACTTGCCCATCGCGGCGAACAAAAGGAGAAGGCCAATCGCCAGGCCGGGGAAGCCCGCCGGGGGGGCGCGCAGGCGACTCGCCAGCTCGACGAAGACCGTGCTGTGCAGGCTCAGGTGCAGCCACACCGCGGCGAGCAGCAGCCCGATGTCGCAGATCCTGTAGGTCACCAGCACCCGCAGCGAGGCGCGCACCGGCCCGGCCCGCTCGTGGAAGAAGCCGACCAGGAGCACCGAGGTCAGGCCCACGATCTCCCAGCCGGCGAGCAGCAGATCGTAGGTGCCGCCGAGCAAGAGGAGCAGGATGCCGGCGCCGAAGGTCAGCATCAGCAGGAAGAAGCGCAGAAATCCCGGCTCGCGGTGCAGGTAGTGCACCGAGAAGCGGCTCGTCGCCAAGAGCAGCAGCGCCGCCAGCAGCGCCACCGGCACCGAGAGGCCGTCATACAGGAACACGAGCTCGAAGCCGTAGTCGCCGGCCTTGTAGAAGTGGCCAAGCCGCACATCGAGCGGCGCCCCGTGCAAAAGGTACCCGACCGAGCCGACGACCACGCAGAAGAACGCCCCCCACAGCACGGCCTGGGCAATTATCACGATTGCCTGCTCGCTGAGGCGGCGGCCGCGCAGCGCCAGGGCGCTGATGAGCAGCGCGCCGAGGGCCGGCCAGGCCGGGGCCGCGGCGGCGACGTGGTCGACCACGCCCTTGAGCCCAAGAGTTGTCAGCTGGCTCATCGCGCCGCCCCCTGCCCGCTGCCGGAGTGTGCCGGCTCGCCGCCCAGGCGCACCGCCGGGATGAAGTCGTCCTTGCCCTGCCCGCTGCCAGGGTGGGCCGGCCCGCCGCCCTTGCCGCTCAGGCGCGCCGGCGGGATGAAGTCGTCCTTGCCGCGGTACCAGTCGGCCGACTCGGCCACCACCGGCAGCGGGCCCGCCCCCGGCGGCGGCGTGAAGGGGACGAAGCCCTGCGGACCCTCCAGGGTGGCGATGTCGCCGGTGTGCGGATCGACGGTGGCCACCCGCACCCACTCGTTGCCGACGAGCTCGGCGAGCGAGGGCTGGCGCTGCACGAGCTGGCTCAGCACCTCGGGCCGCGTCTCGATGAACAGCTGGAGGCGGACCGGCTCGTGGATCTCGACCATCTGCCGGGGCAGGCCGGTGCGCAGATCGCTGGCGGCGCCGTTCATGACGCCGACCAGGCCGGTGACGTTGTGGGGCAGCTTGGTGCCGGCGCCGAAGCGCTCGTTGTCGACGGCCGAGAAGAAATACTCCAGGTTGATGCCGGCCCCGACCGGACCGACCGCGAGCAGGATCCGCTCGAGGATCTCGCCCGTCGCATCCAGCGTCGGATCGTAAGAGACCAGGAACGCCCGCCGGTCGAGAAACAGCCCGCGCGAGAGCGACCGCCGGCCGACGATGCACGAGGCGTTGGTGGCGTGACCGAGCTCGGGCCGCGCCTGACTGAGGTCGGTGGCCCGCTCCTCGACGTGGCGG
>DAOMZC010001347.1:0-1904 GCA_035437965.1 Pseudomonadota bacterium | reverse complement strand
GGCGCTCCTATTTTCGCCCGAGCTGCTGCTGTGCGACGAGCCCACGGGCAACCTTGATGCGCACACCGGGCAGCAGATCATCGAGCTGTTCGCGCGCCTGAACCAGGACGGCCTTACCATGCTGCTGGTCACCCACGAGCTGCGAGTGGCCCAGGCGGCCCGCCGCATCCTGCGCCTGGTCGACGGCCAGCTGGTCACCGGCAGCGCCGCCGACGCTCTCGCCGACGGCCAGGCGGCGGCGCCTGCCGCGGCCGAGGCGGCGTCATGACCGCGCGCCAGACCGGGCACCTCATCTTGCAGAGCGTCGTCCGCGCCCCGCGCGCCTTTGCGCTGTCGGTGTTCGGCATCGCGGTGGGGATCTCGGTGCTGGCGTTCTTCCTGGCGCTGTCGCAGGGCATGCAGAAGCGGGTGCTCGGGCGGATCTTTCCCGCCGACCGGCTCGAGGTGGTGCCGGCCAAGAGCTCGCTCGACCAGAGCGCGCTCGGGGCGATCGACTCACTGCTCGGCGGCCCCAAGCTCCTATCCGACGAGCTGGTCACCGACCTGCGCGCCCGCCCCGAGGTCGCCGCGGTCTTCCCGCGCATGCGCCTGGCCTTCCCGGTGCGCGGCTGGGGCGGCGAGTCGATCATCGGCCGCACGATCTACACCGAGCTGATCATCGACGGCATCGACCCCAAGGCGGTGACCGAGCCGACCGGCCCGGTGACCTTCGCCGACCACGTGAGCGACAAGAACCCGTTCTGCACCGAGGACAAGAACTGCCCCGAGGGTACCTTCTGCTCGTGGGACATCAACAAGTGCGAGCCGCCGGTGCCGGTGATCGTCTCGCCGACGCTGCTGGAGCTTTACAACGGCTCGATCGCCAAGACCCACGGGCTGCCGCGCATAAGCGGCCTGCTCGCCGGGCGGATGCGCGGGCTGATGCTGACCGCGGAGCTCGGGCGGTCGTTCGTGTCCAAGCGGGCGCTCGGCACCGCCAGGCAGCGGCGGATGATGCTGGTCGGCATCAGCGATCGCGCGCAGTCCTTGGGGATGACCGTCCCGCTGCCCTACGTGCAGCGCTGGAACGCCGAGTACGCCGGCGAGCGGGCGGCCAAGGAGTACTCCAGCGTGTCGGTGCAGGTGCGGCCGGGGCACAGCGTCACCGCGGTGGTCGAGTACGTGCGCCGGCTCGGCTACACCATCGAGGACAACGGGGCCGAGCAGGCGGGCCTGGCGGTGACGCTGATCACGGCGCTGTTCGTGCTGGTGTCGCTGTCCACGCTGGTCGTCGCCGCGGTGAACGTCGCCCACACCTTCTTCCGCGCCATCGCCGAGCGCCGGCACGAGCTCGGGGTCATGCGGGCGGTGGGCGCCACCGAGCGCGACGTGAGCCTGCTCCTGCTCGGCGAGGCGGCCGCGGTGGGGCTGCTCGGCGGGCTGAGCGGCCTGTTGCTGGCGCGGCTGGCGGGGCTCTTGATCGACATCCTGTCGCGCCGGGTGCTGCCCGAGTTCCCGTTCAAGCCCGAGAGCTACTTCTGGTTCTCGCCCGAGCTCTTGCTTATTCTGCTCGGGTTCTCGGTGCTGGTGTGCCTGATTGGGGCGGCGCTGCCGGCGTGGACGGCGGCCAAGCTGTCGCCAGCGCAGGCGCTGTCCGGTCGTCCGAGCTGACCCGGCGGCGGCAGCTGGCGCGGTCGAGCAGCAGGCTGACCAGGATCACGCTCACGGCGATGAGGTACACGAGCGCAATGAGGACCTTGTAGGCGACCGAGGAGCCGCGCTTTTTGCCCGGGGCGCCGCCGACCGAGCTCTCGGCGTTTTGCAGCGGCGCCACCGCCTGGGCGGAGCGGCCGGCCCACGCCGGCCCGCTGCTCGTCGCCGAGCGCCCGGCCATGGGCGAGGACGGCGCCGCCGGCGGGTTCGAG
>DAOMZC010001346.1:0-1906 GCA_035437965.1 Pseudomonadota bacterium | reverse complement strand
CGAGCAAGAACCTGCGCGAGTGCTACCGGGTGGGCATGGAGAAGATCGGCTGGACGCGCTGGACGCCCAAGCCGCGCACCCTGCGCAGCGGCCGGCTGCTGGTCGGCCTGGGCATGGCGACGGCGACGTTCCCGGGGGCGCGCGCGGCGGACGCGGCGCGGTCGGTGAGCGAAGCAGAGGCCCAGGCCCGGCCGCGCCCCGAGGCGGCCAGCTACGCGGTGCAGTCGTTCGGCGCGCAGTTCTGCGAGGTCCACGTCGACCCCGACAGCGGCGAGGTGCGGGTGGCGCGCCACGTCAGCGTGCTGGATGTCGGGCACGTCGCCGACCCCAAGGCGGCGCAGAGCCAGGGTTACAGCGGCGTCATCATGGGCATCGGCATGGCGCTGCTGGAGCAGACGCTGTACGACCCGGCGAGCGGGCGGCCGCTCAACCCCGACCTCGGAGGGTACCTGCTGCCGACGAGCGCCGATGTCGGGGCGGTGGAGATCCACTTCGTCGGTCAGCCCGATCCCCAGCTCGGTGAGCCGGGGACGCGCGACCTCGGGGAGCTGGTGCTTACCGGCGTCGCGCCGGCGATCGCCAACGCGGTCTACCACGCTACCGGGGTGCGGGTGCGCGAGCTGCCGATCACTCCCGACAAGCTGCTCGCTATGCGCTGACCCGTCCTTCCTGCCAGTGGATGTACTCGGCGAGGACCGGCTTGGGCTCGCCGTCGCGGACCAGGCGCCCGTCGCGCAGCCACAGCACCCGCCCGCACAGCTCCTCGACCGTGCTCGCCGAGTGCGACACGAACAGGATGGTCGTACCGGAGCGCTGGATCTCGTGGATGCGAGCGATGCACTTCTGGTGGAAGGCGTAGTCGCCGACCGACAGCACCTCATCGACGAGCAGCAGATCCGGGTCGGTGTGCACGGCCACCGCGAAGCCCAGGCGCGCCAGCATCCCCGAGGAGTAGTAGCGCACGGGGGTGTCGAGGAAGTCGGACAGCTCGGCGAAATGCAGGATGTCCTCCATGCGGTCCTGGATCTCGGTGCGCGACAGGCCAAGCGCGGTGCCGTTCACCTCGACGCACTCGCGGCCGGTCATGTCGGGGTGGAAGCCGGCGCCCAGGGCGAGCAGCGGGGCGATGCGGCCGCGCACCGAGATACAGCCCTCGGACGGGTAGCAGGCGCCGGCGAGCAGACGCAACAGGGTGCTCTTGCCCGAGCCGTTCGAGCCGATGATGCCCACCGTCTCGCCGCGCCGGATGTCGAAGCTGAGGTGGCGCAGCGGCCAGAACTCGCGCGGGGGCTTGGAGCGGCCGGTGAGGCGCATGACCAGGTTGCGCAGCAGGAAGGGCTGGAAGTCGAAGCGGCGGAAGTGCTTGCCGACCTCGGTGAAGCGGACGATCAGCGGCTGGCGGGCCGGCTCGACGGCCGGGACGGCGGGCGGCGCGATGTGCTCCGGTTCCAGGGCCACGGAGGGCGTGGTCGGGGCAGCGCTCGGCAGGGAGACAGAAGCCAGGTCAGACATCGGTTCGATTCCTATATCGCCACAAGGCCACCGCCGGCGGAGCCACGGTGACCAGGCCTTCAAGCAGGTCCACGATGCCGCGGTCGAGGTTTTCTTCGACGCAGCCTCCGATCAAGTAGCCGCCATAGTACGCGCACCCCGAGACGCACAGGGTCAGCATCGCCGGGCGGGTCGCCGCGGTCGCAAAAGGCAACAGCGGCAGCAGCGGCAGCAGGTACCAGGTCTGCGCCCAGCCGTGCAGCAGCAGGTAGTAGATGAACAGCCCGGTCGCCAGCCAGGCGAGCGGCCGGCGCTCGGCCCGCCAGGCGCACAGCGCTAGCCACGCCACCGCCAGCGCGCGAAAGCCGAGCCCGACCTTCCACGCCGCCGTCGGCCGCAGCAGGAGCCAGCGCAG
>DAOMZC010001345.1:0-1914 GCA_035437965.1 Pseudomonadota bacterium | reverse complement strand
CCTCGCCGCCGCCCGCCGCCCGCGCCGGCATCGGCCGGGCGAGCGACTGATCGACGATCTGATCCTCCAGATCGGTCATAAGCTGCCCCGCGAGCTCGAAGGGCAGCGCCTGGCCGACCTTCTTGGCGTCGGCAAACGGCATCTCCAGGAGCCGCAGCGTCACCTCCCCGCCGAGCGCCACGACGCTGGTCTCGCCCTTGCCGCGCTGGTTGTGGAGCAGCTGCTCGAGCGTCCGCAGCTGCTTCTGCAAGAGGGTGTCCTCCCCGGCGCTGGTCGCCGCGGCCGCCTCTTCACCTTCGCCGGGCAGCGCGCCCTCGGGCAGGCGCGACGGCGCCTCGGGCAGGCGCTGCTCTTCGATGCTTATCAGGTGCGTGTTGCGGAAGCTCACTTCGAGCCGCGCCAACTTCACCGAGTAGCTGCCCAGGTCTATGCCTAAGATCGTCGTCGCCATTACAGTCTCTCAGTCGATGCGGAAGTAAACCCACGTGCCGGTGAAGCAGACCTGGTGGTTTGTGCACAGGGGGTTGGAGTTATTGCTCTGGGAGTCCCAGACGCCGCGGATGTGGACCTGGGTGACCTTGGTCTCGCTGCGCTGGACGGTGCCGGTGGCGTCGATGCGGTAGAAGCGCCGCGGGTTCTTGCCGCTCGGCGGCTTCTCGCGCAGAAACTGCGCCAGCTTCCCCTTGCACATCGGGATCGGCCGCAGCGCGACGGTGGGCTTGGGGGCCGCGGCACCGCCGGTCAGGGACGCCAGGGTATCGGCCATCTGCGGCAGCGCCGCGATGCTGCTGCTGCAGATAAGGTTCGACAGGGTCTCGATCGCATCGCCGCTGGTCGCCGGGGTGGTCGCGGTGCTGGTGCCGGTGCGGGTGCCGGCCGTCCCGCTGGCGGTCGGCGTCGACCCGTCCTTGCACTGCGACTCGTCGACCTTGCAGGGCGGCAGGCCCAGGGTCCCCGCCACGTTCTTGAGCGTCGGCAGCCCGGTCTTGAGCAGCCCCGCCACCTGCTGCGCCACGATCGCCGTGTTGGGGTCGTACACCGCGTTGCGGTCCGCCGCCGAGGCGGCGATCATCGCCGCGATGAGCGGCCACGCCTCGGGCTGCACGCCGCTCGCCAGGAGCTTGCAGTCGGACGACCTGTAGACGGTGAACATCTCGCCGAAGGCGGCCCAGAAGTCCTCGGAGATGCCGCGCACCAGGAGCAGCTCCTCCACGGTGTCGAAGTAGCTGTTGTGCGCCTCGTAGCGGTCGCGGCCCTTGTCGTAGCGCTCCTCGCTGCCGCTGGCGCCGCCGAGCGGGTTATAGCGCTGCTGATCGACGTCGCTCCAGTCGATGATGGCGGCGGGCAGCTCCTCGCGGGTGACGATCACGCCGTCGCGGTCGGCGACGTTGAACATCTTGTCGTAATAGGTCGGCCGCACCAGGTTGTAGAGGAGCTGGTAGAGGTTGCGCTGGGTCTGCGAGTTCTGGGTGTTGATGCTCTCAAGGCCGCCGCCGCAGTTGAGGACGTACTTGCCCTCTTCCGAGGCGATGTTCAGATCGAACGAGGTCCCGGCCGGCGAGCCGAGCCCCTCGACGCCGGCGAGGTCGACGCCGAGCAGGGCGCCCAGGCCCTCCCGCGACTCCTTGTCACCGCCGAACACCTTGGCGAGGAAGCCCGCGTAGTCGGTGATGACGATGGCGTCGCGGAACTCGGCGGGCAGCGCCTGCAGCATCCCGGCCAGGCTGCCCTGCACCGCGGTGAGCAGCTGCCCGAGCTGCAGCCCCGAGCGCGCCATGTACTCGGCGCGCAGCGAGTCGCGGCTGTTCTCCGCGGCCTCGAGCTCGAGCTGGGGGTTGTAGGCGAAGTCGGCCGCCGCGGCACCGATCACCGCGGTGGTGACCAGGACCACCAGGATCGCCACCCCGCGCTGGC
>DAOMZC010001344.1:0-1916 GCA_035437965.1 Pseudomonadota bacterium | reverse complement strand
ATGCCGAGGCGCTGCGCGACAAGTCGGGCAGCCTCGGATGGTACGCCGGCGGGTCGCCGCCACCGGCGCTGCTCGCGCTGCCGGTGCGCGACGCGGCGAGCCTGGAGGCCGCGCGCCTGCGCGACGAGGTCGAGGTCGTCTTCTCGGCCGTGGAGGCGGACGCCGCGCGCGAGCTGGAGCCGCGGCTCGCCGCCGAGCTGCCGGTGTTCTCGACCGCCAGCGCCTACCGCTATGCCGACGACGTGCCGATCCTTTTGCCCGGGGTGAACCCCGAGCACGCGGAGCTCCTGCGCACCCAGCAGGCGCAGCGCGGCTGGCGCGGCTTCATCGCCCCGGGGCCCAACTGCACCACGGTCGGGCTGGCGATGACGCTGCAGCCGCTTCACGCCCGCTTCGGGCTGTCGCGGGTGGTCATGACGTCGCTGCAGGCGGTCTCGGGGGCCGGGCGCTCGCCGGGGGTGTCGGCGCTCGACATCCTCGACAACGTAGTACCCTACATCCCCAGCGAAGAGGAGACGGTCGAGCGTGAGACGCGCAAGCTCCTGGGCCGCTATCGCCCGGCGCAGCCGGCGCAGCCAGCCCAGCCGGCGCAGCCGGCAATGATCGAGCCGCTGGCGCTGCCGCTGTCTTGCACCTGCACCCGGGTCGCGGTGCTCGACGGCCACACCGAGGCGGTGTTCTGCGGCACCGAGCGCCCGGCTCCCCTGGACGAGGTCAAGGAGGCGCTCATGAGCTTCGGCGCCGAGCTGCAGGGTCTCGGGCTGCCCTCGCTGCCGGAGCGCCTGGTGACGGTGCTCGACGATCCGTACCGGCCGCAGCCGCGGCTCGATCGCGACACCGGCGGCGGCATGACCACCGTAGTCGGCCGCCTGCGCCCCGAGACCGCCCTCGGGCCGCACGGGGTGAAGTTCGTGCTCCTGTCTCACAACACGAAACTGGGGGCCGCCGCCGGATCGATCCTCACCGCCGAGTACCTGCTAAAGACCGGCTTTTTCGCCGGCACGTTCCCAGTTCCAAAATGAAAAGCCGAACAGCCGAAAGCTAAAAAGCGGAGGCCGCAGAAGTTACGGCACCTCGCGGAACCTCAGAAACGTGGTTTACTTTTAATTTGGACATACCAAGCGGGCCGATGAGCAAGCCCCGAACGCCCATGGAGATGGTTGAGATCCTGCAATCCCGCGTGACTGCGGGCGCACGCAGCTACCGCATGGCGACCGTGCGCTACCTGATGCGCCCTCCCCTGTCGCTGCGCCCCAAGTACGCCGCCTTCCTCCTCGATCTGGCCTACCAGAGCGATCACGTGCAGGAGGTCCTGGGGCGGGCGGCCGAGCGGGCGACCAACGACGACATCGCCGCGCTCCTGCGCCACCACTATAAGGACGAACGGGCGCGCATGCAGCTCGTGCGGGCCGATCTGCGGCGCCTCGGCTACTCCGACGAGCTGCCCGAGCGCGAGATGACCACCGGCGACGCCGCCCTGCGCGCCTACGGAACCAACCTCAGCTATGAACGGCCGACGGCGATGCTCGGCATGCTGCTGGTCTTTCTGGGGGTGGCGGCGGAGATCAGCCCGACTGTAGTACGTCTGTTGGGCGTCGGCAGCGTGCCCCGCGAGTCGATGCGCTGGCTGATGGTGCGCCAGGAGGAGGACCCCAAGGCGGTCAAGACGCTGCTCGATCAGGTGGCGCAGCTCGTCCAGGATCCGGCGGCCCAGGCGTCGGTGATCGAGGCCGCGGAGGTCTCGGGCGAGCTCCTGGCGCTCGGCGCGGCGGCGCGGCCGGCGCTGTAGCCGGCTAGCGCCGGTAGTGCAGGATTAGGCCGTCGCCGACGACGAACAGATCGCCGGGGCCGCGGCTGCACAGGCCGGACAGGGCGGTGCTGGCGTAGCCGAAGATGCTGGTCAGCCCCACGGCGGT
>DAOMZC010001343.1:0-1917 GCA_035437965.1 Pseudomonadota bacterium | reverse complement strand
CCGGCCGCTCCCGGGCACTGGCCCCGGTCGGCGGCGCGACGAGGCTCGCCCGCCCGAGCAGCGCCGCCAGGATCGCGCCGCGGAACAGCACCTCCTCGCACACCGCGGGCGCGATGGCGAAGCACAAAAGGTCCTGCCACAGCGGTCGCAGGCCCGAGCTCGGATGCAGGAGCCGCATCAGCTGCTGCCGCTCGCCGGGCGGCACCGGGATGAGCCGCTCGATCACCGGCTCGATCCATACAGCAAGCATGAAGAACAGCGCCGCCCCAAGCAGCACGCCGCCGACTAGCTGGCGCCCAAGGAGCGGCCGCAGCCCGAGCAGCCAGACCACCTGCCGCCGCCGCGAGCGCGACCACATGAGCGCCGGCAGGAGGATCGCAAACACCTCGGTAAGGGCGATGCCGGCGGGCCCGGGCCGGTAGCGCTGGGTCAGGCTGCCGATGACCAAAAGAAGGAGCAGCGTCGCCGCAAACAGCGACAGCGCGTCGAGCTGCGCAAGAAAGGCGGTCGCCCCGAGCCACCCGCCCCCCGGAGGGCGCGGCGCCGCGGTGACCGCGCCCGGCGCCGGGCCGTCCCCGGTCCGCAGGCCCTGGCCCGCACTGTCCTCCGCCTTCAGGGTCGCCTCGATCTTCAACCGCGCCTCGCCGCTGCCTTGTCGTTGCCTCGTCGTTGCCCGTCGTTGCTCGTCGTTGCTGTTGCCGTTGCCAGATGACCGGGCTCCGGCTGGCCGCCTGCCCGCGCCGGTCGACGCAGCAAGTGGACCCGCGGTGAAGCGGGCGTTTGCATGATAGAATGAGCTGTGTATAGAAGTGTCATTGTTCTAGCCTTTGCCCTCGGTATCTTTAGTAACTTCGGGGGCAGGTCACCTTCCGGTCTGCGCACCGCCTGCGCGCAAGAGAGCGCGCCCAGCAGCGATGCCAAGGCGATCGCGCTCAAGGCCTTCCAGCGCGGCACCGCCCACTACCAGCAGCAAGAGTACGATAAGGCGATCGCGGAGTTCGAGAGCGGCTACCAGGCCGTCCCGCAGGCCGTCTTCTTGTACAACATCGCGCAGTCCCACCGCCTGGCCGGCCGCGCCGACTACGCCTTGACCTACTACCGCCAGTACCTCCAGCTGAGCCCCGAGGCCAAGAACCGCCCCGAGATCGAGGAGCGCATCGCGGCGCTGGAGAAGCAGCTCGGTCCGCCCCCGAAGCTCATCGTGCCGAGCGCCTGGCCGGTGCAGGAGCCCCCCCCGGAGGGCATGCTCACCCCCGCCCAGGAGAAGACGCAGGCGGACAAGACCCAGGCCCAGAAGCGCCGGCGCAACATCGGCATCGCCCTCGGGGTCGTCGGCGGTCTGCTCGTAGTCGGGGCCGCGGTCGGCCTGGGCCTTTACTTTGGCCTGCCGCAGCCGCCCCAGGTAACTGTCTTTCAACCGGTGAACCAATGAACAAAAATCGCCTCTTTGCCGCCGGCCTTGCGTGCCTCTCGATGGCCTTGCCTACAAGCTGCGCGCGACCGCTGGACCTGTGCGCCGACCAGGCCGGCGCGTGCCTGACCGTCCAGGTCACCACCGATAGCGAAGGCCCGGTCGATCTGCTGCGAGCGCTCTACAAGGTGGACACCGCCGAGGCCAAGGAGCGCGACTTCGCCGGCGAGCCGGGCGGCGCGGTCCTGCCGCTCGGGTTCCAGCTCGCCCTGCCGGGCAGCGGCGAGGTAAGCCTGGACATCATCGCCGAGCAGGGCCTGCGCCCGACCCTCTACGGCGCGACCCGGGTGACCCTTGCGGACGGCGAGCACCAGCAGGTGACCGTCCCGCTGACCGCCGACGTCAGTAACCTCCCCTACGTCGGCCCGCCGCCGCGCCACCACGCCGGGATGATCTACTTTCCCCCCAACCAGAGCATCGTGCTGTTCGGCGGCGTCGGCCGCGAC
>DAOMZC010001342.1:0-1917 GCA_035437965.1 Pseudomonadota bacterium | reverse complement strand
GGCGTCCGCGGCGCTGCAGCGCGCCGTGGTCCCGGCCAGCTTCGCCCTCGCCGGCTGGGGACCCCTGGGCCTGCTCGCCGCCACGCCCGCCGCCGCCCAGGAGCGCCTGCGCCAGTGGTCCGCCGGCGTCATCCCGCCCGCGGCCTGAGCGCGACGGCGCAGCGGCGTCAGCGGTTTGACTGCGCGACCGCCGATGCGTTACAGACGCTGCCTCACCTACTCTCGGAGAAGTGCATGCGGCGCTTTGAGTTCAGTGAAGGCAGCTCGAACAAGTTCTGGCAGGCCGGCTTGCAGGGGAGCGACCTGCAGATCAGCTGGGGCAAGATCGGCACCGCCGGGCAGCAGCAGACCAAAAGCTTCGCCACCGCTGCCGCTGCCCAGTCAGAGCTCGACAAGCTCGTCGCAGAAAAGTCCAAGAAGGGCTACGTCGAGGTCGCCGCGCCGACAGAGTCCACCGATGCCAAGGCCGCCGCCGACGTCGCGGTCAACGCTGACGCCGCGAACGCCAACGCTGCCACTGCCGCCGCTTCTGTCACCAGCGCCGCGCCCGCCAAGGCCGCTGCTCCCGTCGCCAAAGCCGCCGCTCGCGCTGCCAAAGCTGCCGCGCCGGCCGTGGACTCATCGTCGGCTGCCGCGTCGGCCCTGCCCGCCGCCGATGCAACCGGCTCCGGCGCGCTACCAGAGCTCCCCGAGCGCGTCCTCCCCAAAGAGCCCGACTTCACCGCCGTCCCGCCCAAGCTGCCCGACGAAGCGGCCTGCCTGGCGGGCCTGCACGAATTCTTCCACAAGAAGACCTGGTCGAGCCACACCTGCGAGAGCGAGCTGAAAAGCGGCCTCGCCCACAGCACCGGCATATATCGCGAGTTCGCCCAGCGCATCCTCGACAGCTACGCCCAGGGCAAGGCCCCCGCGGCGCTGGATCCCGACGCCGACGCCGCGCTGTCCAACCTCGCGCCCGCCGAGCTGTTCATCCCTTATCTGCTGTCGCGCGGCGGCTTCGCCTACGTCATAAAGACCCTGCACAAGAGCTGCTACATGGTGCCCGTGGCGGTCGGCGGCCAGGGCGGCAGCTGGCGCTACTTCCAGGCCGGCGACCCGAAGATCGACAGCGGGCTGTGGGGCCACAACTTCGCGACGTACGTGCGCACCCTCCTTCCCGCTCTCTCCAAGGGCGCCTATGCCGAGGGGCATGCCGAGGCCGCCAAGGTCCGCGGCGAGCCGCTTTCGTGCCGCATCACCTTGACCCACGCGCTCGCCGACAAGCAGTGGGCCGCCGAGGACACCGCGGCGCTGCTCGAGCTCAAGAAGAACGAGTACCACTACTCGCTGCCGCGGCTGCTCTTCGAGACGCTGCGCGACCCGGCGCTGGTGACCCGCCTGGCGCAGCGGCACCCGGGCGAGGTCCCGCAGAACGAGCTCCTCGACGAGCTCGGGCTCGCGGCGGCGCCGGCGGTGATCGCCTGCTACGCAAGCGACCCGAAGAACAACTACCGCGCCGAGGCGCTGGCGCGCATCGAGAGCCTGGCGGCGGCCCGGGCGCTGGCCGACGCGCTGCCGACCAAGCACGCGGCGGAGACGGCCAAGCTGTACTACGAGCGGCGGCCCGACCTGGCGATCGTGGCGCTCGGGCCGATCGTCGCCCGCGGCGACAAGCTGGCGTCGTACGTCAAGCCGGTGCTCGACGCGGTGGTCCGCAGCTGCCCTGCCCTGCCGGCCGAGCTCGCGGCGCGGCCTCATCGAGCTCCGGCATGAAGTCGGTGCCGAGGGCCAGGGCCAGCGCCAGCGCCGGGATGGTGACGCCCAGGGAGACGAAGCGCACCAGACCGGCGTGGCGGAGGCACCAGTGCAGCGCGGGCCGGTAGCGGCGCTTCAGCGCACAGATGAGCCAGACGTCCTCCTCGCGGCTGGGATCCCCAG
>DAOMZC010001341.1:0-1918 GCA_035437965.1 Pseudomonadota bacterium | reverse complement strand
CGCGCCGCCGCCTCGGCGTCGGCCACGTGGACGATGAGGGGGTCGTACTTGGGCCGCCCCTTGAGGGCGTAGATCCGCTCGATCGCCGCCGGCGACAGCGCGTTCCCCCCCAGCCCATACACGGTCTCGGTCGGGAAGGCGCAGACCTCGTCCCGCCGCAGCAGCGCCGCCGCCCGGGCGAGCGACTTCGGGCTGACCGGGACGAGCGTCTGGCTGCTGGGCAGGCTCACAGATCCAGTCTCCGGGGTCTCGCTGCCAAAGGCCGGGGTCGGGCGCGTCGCCGTCAGTTGGCAACCGCGACCGCGGTGAGCTCGCGGATCACCGTGACCTTGATCTGGCCCGGGAAGACCAGGCTCTCGCTGATCTTCTCGGCCAGCTCGCTGGAGAGCTGCGCGGCGCGCAGGTCGTCGACCTGGTTCTCGTGCACGTGCACGCGCAGCTCGCGGCCCGCCTGCAGCGCGTAGACGCGATCGATGCCCGACATGGTCAGCGCCAGCCGCTCAAGATCCTCCAGGCGCTGGATGTGGCTGCCCTCCTGCTCGTGGCGGGCCCCCGGGCGGGCGCCGCTCATCGCGTCGGCCGCGGCGACGATGTAGGCGTAGGGGGAGTTGAACGGCTCGTCGAGGTGGTGGGCGCCGATGGCGTTGGCGACGACCTCGGCCTCGCCGAGCCGGCGCGCATAGTCGGCCCCGATCACCGCGTGGCTGCCGTCGATGGCGTGGGTCAGCGACTTGCCGATGTCGTGCATCAGCGCCGCCCGCCGGGCGATCTTCACGTCCAGGCGCAGCTCGGCGGCGATCATCCCGCACAAGAACGCCACCTCGACCGCGTGCTTCCACTGGTTCTGGCTGTAGCTCGTCCGGTAGTTCAGGCGGCCGACCAGGCGCACGATGTCGGGGTGGGCGCGCGGGATCTCAAGCTCCTTGAACGCCTTGCGGCCAAGGTCGATGGTCTCGCGCTCCAGCTCCTCGGTGATGGCCTGGACGGCGCGGCGCAGGCCCTCGGGGCCGCCGCGCGGCAGGGCGCGGGCGAAGCGCGACAGGGCGCGGCGGGCGATCTCGCGGCCGAAGCTGTCCTGCCCCTCCAGCCGGATCGAGGTGCGGTCCTCCGACAGGGTCAGCTTGACGTTGGCGACCTCGCCGATGACCAGGAAGCCGCTGCCGTCCTCGCTGCCGATCTTGTCGGCGAGCTCGGGGGTGATCGGCAGGTTCGACAGCAGCCGCTCGGTCAGGTAATGCCCGTAGTAGCGCTGGCTGGCGACGTCGAGGATGCGCTTGGCGCGCTGGCTGTAGGCGGGGTCGTTGTGGTTCTGCTCGAGCTGGCGCAGCGCGGCGCTCGACTCGGCGCGGGCCTGCTCGACCCACTCGCTGACCAGGCGGGTGCGGGCCTCCTTGAACGTCTCGCCGGCCAGCTGCTGCACGCGCTCGACGGCGGCGGCCTTGGCCTGGGCGCTGCGCTCGGTGGCGCTGTGCTGGCGCGCGGTGATCTGGGCGATGGCGCGCTCGCGCTCGGTGATGGCGCTGATGCGGGCGGTGAGCTGGCTCTCGCTGCGGGCCAGGGTCTGCTCCCACACCGCCGCCTGCTCGGTGGTCTTCTGCAGGAGCTCACGGCGCTGCGCGAGCTCGCGCTGGCCCTGCTTCTGGCGGCGGGCCAGCGCCTCCCGGGCCTCGAGGTGGGCCGCCTCCAGGAGCTGCTTGGCCTCGGCTTGGGCGGTGACGCGCAACAGGTGCGCGTCGTCCTTGATCTGGGCGAGGAACTCCGCCTCCTGGGCCCGCAGCCGCCGACTCTGCCAGATGAAAGCGGCGGCACCCAGGATGGCTGCGAGTACGAGGGCGAAGGCTAGCACGTCATGGAGTCTTGTTTACGTCGGAGCGCGAGTCAAGAACCGGTTTTTACGACCGCTTGAGCGCCTCGGCGG
>DAOMZC010001340.1:0-1920 GCA_035437965.1 Pseudomonadota bacterium | reverse complement strand
ATTTTTTTTTCAATGATCCGCCAACCACCGAGATCCACACTCTTCCCCTCCCCGCCCCCCTCCCGACCTAAGCCCGACAAGGCTCCGGCCGCCGCCAAGCCCGATAAGGCCCCCGCGACCAAGGCGGACAAGCCCCCGGTCGCCGCCAAGCCGGCTCCCGCCGCGGCCAAATCGGACAAGGCCCCCGCCGCCAAGTCGGAAAAGCCTGCCGCCAAGCCGGCTCAAGAAGCGCCAAAGGCCGCCGCGGCCACGCCCACCAAGCCAGCGGCCAAAGGCGGAGCCGCCCCGTCCGCCCCGTCCGTCAAAGAAGCTCGCGAGCCGAAAAAGAAGGCTGCCGGGCCAGAGCCAACAAGCGCCGAGCCTGCCGCCGCTCCCGCCAAGTCCGCCTCCGCACGCAAAAAATAGCCGCTCGCTCGCGGCGCCGGAGTTGAAGGCGACGCCGCGCCTGGGCCAGGCCGGCTGCGCGAGCAGGCTGGCCTGCAGCTGCCCCCCCTGCCCTGCCAAACCTATTAAATCATTAGCGAATTGCCTAAGGCGCCCCCAGGGATTACCCAGGGATTACCCAGGGATTACCCAGGGCTTAGACGATATAGCGGCTCTCGGCGCCGCGGGCTTGCCGCCTAGTCTTTGCAGTATTTTAGCGAGCATCCAAGTATCAATCGCTCCGTCGCGATACGGTGCACCGTTTCGCCTCTATCTATGATAGAGTAATTAGGTGGCCAAGTTAGGGCCCGGCGCACGCGTCGGGGATCAGTTTCACCTCATCCGCAAGATTGGCGAAGGCGGGTGCGGCGAGGTTTATCTGGCAGAGCAGACGACGCTCGGGCGAAATACCGTCGTCAAGCTCATGCATCCCGAGCTGTCGCGCGACCAGTCGTACGTCGCCCGGTTCCAGCGCGAGGCGCGGCTCGCCGCCCGCCTCATCCACCACCACACGGCCGCGATCTACGCCTTCGGCGAGACCCCGGACAAGGTGCTGTGGATTGCGATGGAGTACATTGAGGGAGAGAGCCTCCACAATGTCCTGGCCCGCGAGACCCCGCGCCACCTCGCCGAGCTGCTCGCGCCGGTGGCCGATGTCCTCGACCGCGCCGCCGGCATGGGCATCATCCACCGCGACGTGAAGCCGGACAACATCCTGGTCGCCCCCGATGGCGACAGCCGGCGCGCGGTGCTGCTCGACTTTGGCCTGGCCCGGCCCAAGGAAGACAACGACAAGCTGACCGCTGTCGGCGTCGCGGTCGGCTCGCCGACCTACATGAGCCCGGAGCAGGTCTTTGGCCCGTCGGTGGACAGCGCGACCGATCGCTACGCGCTGGGGATCATCCTTTATATTGCGGTGGCCAAGCGGCCGCCGTTCCGCCATGACGATCGGGTGCAGCTGGTGCTCATGCACAAGCGCAACCCGGTGCCGCTTTTGAACACGGTCGTGCCGGCGATTCCGCCCAACCACCCGCTCGATCAGTTCTTCGCCAAGGCGCTGGCCAAGCAGCCGCAGGATCGCTTCGGCTCGGCCCGGCAGTACATCGAAGAGTTCGTCGATGCCCTGGATGCCGCGCCACTGCCGATCTTCGGCGAGCCCGCCGCGCCGCCCAACCGCTCGAGCCTGAGCAAGCACGCCGACCGGCAGAGCATCAACAGCACCCACTCGGCCCAGCCGACGACGGCCCCCGCGCCGGGCGGCGCGCCCACCGTCGGCGGGTAGTAGATGACGCGCACGATGGTGTCGCTGCCGTCGACCATGTCGGCGAACACCGACGGCGGCTCCTCGAGGTAGAGCGCGCACGCCTCCAGGCAGATGCGGCCGAGGGCGTCGAGGCCGCGGTACAGCTCCGACATCACCGGGCGGAACGCCGGCACCACCTCGTCGGGCCACAGGTTGGCGCCGTACAGCGCGTGGACCTCGTGATCGTCGGCGAC
>DAOMZC010001339.1:0-1921 GCA_035437965.1 Pseudomonadota bacterium | reverse complement strand
CCGCGAAGCCATCAAGGCGCATTTCGATAAGGAGCAGGCGCTGTTCCAGCAGGGGAAGCTCGCGGTCGTCGCGAACACCGGCGCGCCCACCGGGCCGTGACCGGCCGGGACGAAGTTCGGATCGAGCGGCGCGATGGGGAAGTTGGAGTCGCCGGTGGCGGTCAGCAGCGCCGGCGGGATGACCGGCCGGTGGTGCGCCGGCTCGTCGCGCAGGGCCGCCCGCAGATCCTCGAACGGGCGCCGGACCTCGTCTTCGATGTCAATCTGATCGCGCAGCTCACGGGTGGCCTTGCGGAAGCCACGAATCGCCTTGCCCAGACTCGACGCCACCTCTGGGATGCGCTGCGGCCCCAGGACCACCAGCGCCAGCACCAGGATGACGATTAACTCCATCGGCCCTAGTCCAAACATAAGTGCAGTCTACGCGCCGCGCGCAGCGAGTACAAGCCAAGCGCCCCGTCCCGGGCGGCGACAGCGACCCGAGGGCCCGACGACGCGTCCGGCGGGCCGCGCCGGCTACTCGGGCAGCGGCGCGCGGAACGCCAGGGGGTTCCCGTAAGCGAAGCGCGGCTCGGGGTCGACCAGGTAGGTCAGGTCGCGCACCGCCAGCGCCTGCACGAGCTCGCGCAGGCGCACCGCCACCGGCACGGTCGTGATGAGGTGCCGCCCGAGCAGCCACCGCGAGAACGTCTCGGCGAGCTCGGCCTTTCGGAACAAGTAGACGGTCCGGCGCCGGGTGTCGCCCGCCGGCACTGCCCGCTCCGCGCTCGGCGCCAGGATGTACACCACGGGGTCCTGGGCCCCAAACAGCTCGCTGAAGTCGGTCAGTCGCGGCGGCGCAGTCATCGTAAGCGGGCCCGGCGCTGGCCTAGGTCGCTGACTCGGCGGCGTAGATGCGCGCCAGCTCGACGTAGTGGGCCGCCGAGTTGGCCAGCCACTGCAGCTCGGCCTCGGTCAGCGGCCTTTTGATGCGGGCCGGCGCGCCCATCACCAGGTGGCCCGGCGGGACCTTGGTGCCCGGCGTCAGCAGCGCCCCGGCGCCGACGATGCAGCGCTCGCCGACCTCGACCTGATCGAGGATCGTGGCGCCCATGCCGATGATGCACAGCTCCCCGATCGTGCAGCCGTGCAGTGTCACCGAGTGGCCGACGGTCACCCGATCCCCGACCAGGGTCGGGAAGCGGTCGTGGGTGACGTGGACGACGGTGTTGTCCTGAATCGAGGTCTCGCTGCCGATGCGGATGTGGAACACGTCGCCGCGGATTACCGCCCCGAACCACACGCTGGAGCGGGCACCGATGTGCACATCGCCGATCACGGTCGCGTTGTCAGCGACGAAGACGCTGGGGTCGATCACCGGCTGCCGACCGCGGAATGAACGAATCACCACCTTGCCTCCGAAAAAAGATTGCGACGCGGGGCCGCACCGGACCTTGTGTCGATCAATCATGCTTTTAAAGAAAAGGGTCAAGCAAGTTGGGCGGCCCCCAGCCGAATCTGCGCCGCGACAGGCCCCAGCTCGAACGGTAACCGAACGCGAATCGGGCGCGAATCGGGCGCAGGTCCGGTCAGGCCGGCGGCGCGGCTGTGCCACAATCGGGTAAATGAGCGCCGGGCCGCAGGACAAAGATCAACTAGCGCCGCAACCACCGCCGCCGCTGACCAGCAAGGAAGCGGCGGCGCTCGACAAGCTCGTGCAGCGCCACCTGGGCGCGGGGACGCCGGAGGCGCAGGCGGAGCGGCTCGTCCAGAAGCTCGCCCAGGTCGATGCGCCGGCCGAGCAGTATGAGCAGTGGGTGCTGTGCGGGGCGCGGGTGTATCAGCGGCTCGGCGAGCTCGCGCGGCCGGGGTCGGGGGGCGCCGAGGTACGGGCGGCGCTGCTGTATGTCTATCTGGGGCAGCTGGCGCGGGCGCGGGCGCT
>DAOMZC010001338.1:0-1923 GCA_035437965.1 Pseudomonadota bacterium | reverse complement strand
GGCGCGCTGGCGGGTCAAGGTGAGTAGCGCCGTGCACCCGCTGGACGCCGAGCTCGTGCCCAAGCTGGCGGATCAGGAGATCAGCGGCCCCGAGACCGCGCTGGCCACCTACTGGGAAGGGACCTGCGAGGTCCGCATCGACGACCAGCCGGCCGGCCTGAGCTACCTCGAGATGACGGGCTACGACCCCCTGCACCCGCCCCGCCTATAGACCCGCCGATACAACCCCTTATAGAAGCCGCGCCGGGCCCTCGCCCCGAGCGGAGGGTCCTTCTGCCGCGCGCGGGCTCCATGTTATACGTGAGGGTATGACCTCATCGTCTTCCGGCTCCGACTCCGCCCGCGGCACGCCTGCCTCACCCGCCGTCACCGGCGCGGCGCAGGTACGCAGCCTGTTTCTGGACTACTTCCGCCGCCGCGGCCACCAGGTCGTGCGCAGCTCGCCGCTGGTCCCGTCAGATCCGACGCTGCTGTTCACCAACGCCGGCATGGTCCAGTTCAAGGACGTGTTCACCGGCCAGAAGCAGGTCGACTACAGCCGCGCCGCGACGGCGCAGAAGTGCGTGCGCGCCGGCGGCAAGCACAATGACCTCGACAACGTCGGGCGCACCGCGCGCCACCACACGTTCTTCGAGATGCTCGGCAACTTCTCATTCGGCGACTACTTCAAGGCCGGCGCCATCGAGTACGCCTGGGAGTTCCTCACCAAGGAGCTGTGCCTTTCTCCGCAGCACCTGGTGATCTCGGTGTTCGGCGGCGACGCCGGCCTGGGCCTCGGTCCCGATGACGAGGCGCGCGCCCTGTGGAAGAAGATCAGCGGCTTCTCCGACGAGCGCATCTTTGGCCTCGGGATGAAGGACAACTTCTGGATGATGGGCGACACCGGGCCGCAGGGCCCGTGCTCGGAGATCCACTACTTCGTCGGCGACGGCAAGCCCCAGGTCCACACCTTCGGCGAGGAGCCGGCCCCCGACGGCACCGGCTGGATGGAGATCTGGAACCTGGTGTTCATGCAGTTCGAGCGGCCGAGCAAGGACGCGCCGCTGCGGCCGCTGCCCAAGCCCTCGATCGACACCGGGGCCGGGCTGGAGCGGGTGTCGCTGGTCGCCTCGACCGGCCCGGGGCGCACGAGCAACTACGACACCGACCTGTTCGCGCCGCTCATCGACACGGTGGCGCACGCCGCCCGGCGCCCCTACAAGCGCACCGATAGCGACGACGACGTCGGCATGCGCGTCCTCGCCGACCACTGCCGGGCCACCGCGCTGCTCATCGCCGACGGCGTCCTGCCCTCGAACCTGAGCCGCGGCTACGTGCTGCGCAGCATCATGCGCCGCGCCATCCGCTACGCCGTGCGGCTGGAGCTGCCGGCGGGCTTCTTCTCGCAGCTGTGCCAGCAGGTCACCGAGCTCCTCGGCGCCGTGTACCCCGAGCTCGTCACCGCGCGCAGCCTCATCGACAAGGCGGTCAACGCCGAGGACGAGGGCTTCCGCTCGACCATCCACCGCGGCCTGCGCCTCATCGCCGACACCAAGACCTGGGCGACCGCCAGCGACGGCCGGCGCCTCTTGCCCGGCGAGGTCGCGTTCCAGCTGCACGACACTTACGGCTTCCCGCTCGACCTGACCCAGGTGATCGGCCGCGAGCAGGACTTCGCCGTCGACGAGGCCGGCTTCGCCGAGGAGATGAAGAAGCAGCGCGAGCGCAGCAAGTTCACCGGCAGCGGCGATCACGCCGTCGCCGCCAGCTACCACGCGGTGCGCGCCGCCCACGGGCCGACCACCTTCCTCGGCTACAGCCGCAGCGAAGGCGACGCCGGCGTCGGCCGCGTGCTCGCCCTGTTCGCCGCCGGCCAGAGCGTGGCGAGCGCCGAGGCCGGCGAGGAGGTCGAGGTGGTCTGCGACCGCACGCCGATGTACGGGC
>DAOMZC010001337.1:0-1924 GCA_035437965.1 Pseudomonadota bacterium | reverse complement strand
CGGGGACGTGGTGATCGTGCCGTGATCGCGGACGCCGCAGCGGAGACCGTGGATGTGCTGGGGGTCTCGTTCCCGCGGCTCCGGCCCGAGGCGGTGGTGCAGTTCCTGCTTGGTCGGCTGCACGGCCCGGCCAGCACCGGGGTGTGCTTCCCGGACATGTCGACGCTGAACCTGGCGGCCGAGCGGCCGGAGTTCAGGCGCCTGCTGCAGACGCGGATGGTGGTGTTCAACGACGGCGCGGGCCTCGCCTGGGCGGCGCGCCGGCAGGGTCGGCCGCTGCCGGCGAACCTCAACGGGACCGACCTGGTGCCGCAGCTCTTGCACGCCGCGCCGGCGGGTACGGCGGTGTTCCTGCTCGGGGCGCGGCCGGGGGTGGCGGCGCGGGCGCAGCAGATCCTGGCGGCGCGTTTTGACCACCTGCGGTTTGTCGGCAGCCACCACGGGTACCTGGACGCCGCGGCCGAGGCGCAGGTCGTCGCGCAGCTGCGGGCGCTGCGGCCCGAGCTCGTCCTGGTGGCGATGGGGAACCCGCTGCAGGTCGAGTTCATCGACAGGCACCTTGACGATCCGCAGCTTGCGGGGACGCTGTTCCTGGCGATCGGCGGTCAGCTCGACTATTACGGCGGGACCCTCAGGCGCGCTCCGCAGGCGTGGCGGCAGGCGCGGCTGGAGTGGCTCTACATAGTGCTCCAGCAGCCCTACAAGGCGCGGCGCTACCTGGTGGGCATCCCGCAGTTCCTGCTGCGCTGCCTGCTCGCCGAGCGGCGCGGCACCCACGCCCCCAGCGAACCGAGCGGCGGCGAGCGATGACGGCCGGCCGCCTCTCCCAGACCCTGCGCGGCTCCCTGCGGGCGACCGTCAAGGGAGTCCTGCGGCACGCCGCCCTGGGCGTCGGCCACGCGCTGCAGCGGCAGCCGCAGACGACTCCCCGCATCCTCACCTACCACGGCATCTGTGCGACCCCGCCCGATGAGTGGTCGGTCACTCCCGCGCAGCTACGCCGGCACGCCCGCCTGCTCGCCCGCAGCTTCTGTCCGGTGCCGCTGCTCGACGTGGTGCGCTGGCAGCGCGGCGAGCTCGAGCTGCCGCCGCGCGCGGTCGCGGTCACCTTCGACGACGGCCTGCGCGACGTGCTGACCGCGGCGCTGCCGATCCTGGCCGAAGCGGGCGTCCCGGCGACCGCGTTCATCGCGCCGGGGCTCGTCTCCGGCCAGCCGCCGCACCCGAGCTACCATCCGACCCGGCCCTTCCTGTCGTGGGCGGAGCTCAAACAGCTCGCCCGCGCCGGCTGGACGATCGGCTCGCACGCCCTGACCCACCCGATCCTGGCCGCCCTGCCCACCGAGGCCGCCGCCTTCGAGCTGAGCGAGTCGCGGCGCATCCTCGCCGACGCCTGCGAGGTCGCGGTGACGCTGCTCGCCTACCCGTACGGCACCCGGCGCACGGTCTCGACGCGGGACTACGGGCTGGCGCGCGCGGCCGGTTATGAGGCGGCGTTTCTGGACATGACGGCCCCGCTGCTGCCGCACCGCGATCCGTTCGCGCTGCCGCGGAACAAGGTCCTGCGCACCGACAGCGTCGCGGTCGTGCGTGCTTCCCTTGAGGGGCGGATGGATGTCTGGCGGCTAATCGAGGCGCGGTAGCAGCAAGCGGCCGGAGGCGCGGCCGTTTCACGAGCCATACAGAAGCGGCGCGAGCCAGCTCATCGGCCCGCGCGCGAGTCACTGCGTCGGTGGCTACTCGCGTGAGGTGGCGTGCTGCTGGCTGCGGCGCTGGTAGGTCGGGGTATCGAAGTCCTCGTCCTCGAAGCTGAGGCGGGTGCCGAGCACCCGGGCGGCGCGCGTCGCCGGCGGCACTTCGATGCGCGGCGGCGCGACGGTCCGCCGAGCAGCTCGAGCGCGGTCGCATAGATCGGCGCATGCGG
>DAOMZC010001336.1:0-1928 GCA_035437965.1 Pseudomonadota bacterium | reverse complement strand
CCATCTAGATACTCGCCTCACCGACGGGAAATACCCTCTGAGACATCAGCCGGCTTGATGTCGCGGTGCAGGATGCCCTGCGCGTGCGCGGCGTGGACCGCCAGCGCGATCTGCCGCATGAGCATCACCTTCGACTCAAGACACTTGCCGCGTACCGCCACGTTGAGCGGCTGGCCGTTTACGTACTCCATCGCGATGTACGGCTGCCCGTGGAACTCGCCGACCTCGAACACCTTGCAGATGCCGCTGTGATCGAGCCGCGCCTGGGCGCGCGCTTCCTGCTGCAGGCGCTCGGCGGCGTCGGCGCTGGGGACGCGCAGCCACTTGATCGCCACCTGGCGGCCGAGGCGCCGGTCGCGCGCGAGGAAGACCGTGCCCATGCCGCCTTGCCCGAGCAGCTTCTGCACCGTATAGCGCTCCCACTGCTGCAGCGGACCGGGGATCGCTCCCAGGTGGGCGACGATTTCCATGTCATTGGGAAGACTTCCCATACCCTGCTCCGGCTGCGGAGTCGCCGGTCCGTTGAGGGTCGCCGCGAGCCCGACGCCGCTGACGCTGCTGCCGCCGCCGCGCGCGGGTCGCTCGCGGTCCTTGCGCCGCTCATCCAGGTGCAGGTTGGGCGTGGTCCGCTCGCTCTGTAGCGGCCTGGCCCTGCCGCGGCGCGCGATGCCATCACCCCCATCGGGCCGGGCCGGAGCGGCGGCATCGGCAACAGATTGCGTTGGCTTTTTCATAGTCTGCTACTTCCCCTTCGCGCTGAGCAGCGCTGGTTCTCGCGGGCGCCAGGGCTCAGCGCCGGTCTGGGCTGGCGCACCTCTCAACAGACTGGTGCAGCGATCGGCGCTGTGCCCCAGTGTGCGCAAGGTTGAGCGGTGCCAGAGAGACAAGTTAGCACTAAAATGAGAGCGCCTCCGCTTCCGGCAAGGCCCGCCCGCCGCTGCGGCGCGCACCTGCGGCCCGCTGCCCGCAGAGGTCTGACCGGTGCTGCCGGCGTCTGATTTCTATCTATTGTCAGGATTTTTATTATCTAATAGATAGATTGTAGAAAATTGCGCAGATCCACGACCAGCGACGGTCGCCGCGGCCCGACCCTGGCCGCTGGCGCCGCCGCGAGCCGAAAAAGCAAGCGCGCGCAGACCGTTAACGGCTGCGCGCTTTACCAAGGTTTGGGAATCAACAAGAAGGGGAGGGGAGAGGACGCGGAGGGAGTGAGCGGCAGGGCTGCCGCGGGGCGGAATTACTGAACGGAGAAGGCGACCTTTCCAAGCTCGCTACCGTCGGCGCCGACCACCGAGACTTCGTACTCGCCAGGCTTGGGCAGGAGGCGCCGCGAGCTGGTCGTCCAGCGTGCCGCGCCGATGTTCAACGAGGCGGTCCACAGCTCGGCCCCGTCCTTCTTCCAGATGTGCCGGACGGTCGTACCGGCGGCGCCGCTTACCGTCGACACTGCGTATACCAGGGTGCCCGCCGGGAAGCTCGCTCCTTCCCCGGCTACGGCGAACTTCTGGTAGCCCGTGCCGGCCTTGACTTCGGCGCTGGCTGCGGTCGGGGTTGCCGAGGCGGTCGGCGTCGCCTGGGGCTCGGGGGCGGCGCTACTCTCTGCCCGCGCCACCCCAGCACCAAGAGCGAGCATTCCCGTCAGCAGCATTCCGATCGTGGTCTTCATGGTCATTCTCCTGCAGCTGTAGTTGCGCTGCTGACAACCAGCTTTGCAATCGCGGTGCCAAAGCCGCCCAAAGCCTAGCAGAGCCTTGTAGAGCCTTGCAGAGCCTTGCAGAGCCCTGCCCAGTCGCGCCGTCCGCTGCTCCCTGACGCCGCCTGCGGTGAAGAATCAAGGACGCTCCCCATGTTACGATGGAGGTCGCATGTTCCGTCGCTTGGTTCCGCTTGGCTGGTCCAACAATCGACGGGCCGCGCTGCGGCTCTTC
>DAOMZC010001335.1:0-1932 GCA_035437965.1 Pseudomonadota bacterium | reverse complement strand
TCGACGCGATGAGCTTCCCCACCGGCCAGGCGCCGATTGCGGTCGCAGTAGCGGAGGTGAACGGGAATTACGGCTTTCGCGGGGGCGGCGGTAGGGCTTTGTCGCCTCCCGGCCGACCTTTGCTGACTGTTTCGGCCGACTGTTTTTGATCGATCGCGATACGCTTTGCAAGCTGCCGTGTTCTTGGTGCAGACCCCGCAGAACTGCTCACGGGGCGGAGGCAAAAATGCACACCCAGACCACGTATTTCGGAGAGTCGAGTTCCCGGGCCCGCCTGTTCTGCGGGCTCCTTCTGTCCACGGTCGTCTTCGCCAGCCTGGCCGGCTGCGACGGACGCAAGACGACGACGACGGCGGCCCCCCTCAAGGCCGGGCCAGAGAGCCCGACTGCGCAAGCTGCAGGCCACGATCCCCACTGCTCCGATCCGGGCAGCTGCGGCGCCGCGGCCGTGCCGCACGAGCTGTACAAGGTTCCCCTGGGCGACTCCCCGGCCCGCGGCGGCGTCGAGGCCAAGGTGACCCTGGTCGAGTTCTGCGACTTCCAGTGTCCGTTCTGCCAGCGGGTGAATCCGACGGTGGAGCAGCTGCAGCGCACCTATGGCAACGATCTTAAGGTGGTATTCAAGCACCGCCCGCTGCCGTTCCATGGCCGCGCGCGCGCCGCCGCCCTGGCCGCCGAGGCCGCGGCGGAGCAGGGCAAGTTCTGGCCGATGCACGACGCGATCTTCGCCAACCCGTCGCAGCTCTCCGATGAGGACCTGGCGCGGCACGCCCAAGCCATCGGTCTGGATGTAGAGCGCTGGCGCCGCGAGCTGCAGAGTGAGCGGGCGCAGGCGCGGGTGGACGGAGATATCCGGCTGGCCGAGCAGCTCGGAGTCCGCGGGACACCCTCGTTCATGATAAACGGGCGGCTGCTCGCCGGCGCCCAGCCGCTGGCTTCGTTCAAGACGCTCATCGAGGAGGAGCTGGTCAAGGCAAGCGGCCTGCTGCAAAACGGGACCCCGCCGGCGCGGCTCTATGAGGAGCTGACCAAAGGTGGTGCCGAGCGGGCCGCGCCGCCGCCGGCCCAGGCGCCCGCCGCCCCGGAGTTCAGCCGCGTCGAGCTGGGCGATGCCCCCATCCTCGGACCGGCGGACGCCCTGGTCACCATCGTCGTGTTCTCGGACTTCCAGTGCCCCTTCTGCTCGCGGGTTGACGCGGGGCTGAGCGCGCTCGCGGAAGAATACCGGGGCCGTGTACGTTTTGTCTGGAAGGACATGCCCCTGCCCTTCCACACTAACGCCCTGAACGCTGCGATCGCCGCCCGTGAGGCCAAGGCGCAGGGCAAGTTCTGGGAGATGAAGAAGCTGCTGCTCACCAACCAGTCGGCGCTCGATCGGGCATCTCTTGAGCGTTATGCCAAAGAGCTCGGCCTTGACCTTGGCCGCTTCAGCGCCGCCCTGGATCGTCAGAGCTGGAAGTCGGCGGTGGAAGCGGACGTCGCGCAGGCGGGGCAGCTCGGCGTCCGCGGCACGCCGGCCTTCTTCATCAACGGCATGCGCGTCGTCGGGGCCCAGCCGCCAGAGGTGTTCCGCGCCCGGATCGACGAGGAGCTCAAGAAGGCGCAGCGGCTGATCGCCCAGGGTGTGGACCGCGCCCGCGTCTACGAGACCCTCATGCGAGCCCCGCACGCCGCGACCGGAAACGAGCAGTGAGGTAGCTCGGTGAGCCGTACAATGGCCCTGGTATTTCCCGCCGGTGTAACGCCCAGCCCGGAGCCTGCCGGAGCGGCGGCGGTGGTAAAGGAGCTGCGCGGAGGCCCGTCCACTTCGCCGCTCAGCGAAGAAGAGCTGCGCAGCGCGGCACTCCGCGGCGACTGCGCCAGCTGGTCGGCGCTGATTGCCCGCCACAACCACCAGGTGGTGGTGTCGCTGCTCGGCCGGGGCCTAAACCT
>DAOMZC010001334.1:0-1934 GCA_035437965.1 Pseudomonadota bacterium | reverse complement strand
AGCGCGGGCGCGGCTTGACGGCCGGCGTCGCCGCGGTGTTCGGGCGCGGCCGCTGCATCCCGGCGAACCGGCCGCTCGGCAGAAGCGGCTGCATCTTCTCCAGCTCGCCGAGCAGCGCCTCTTCGAGCTCGCGCATCGAGCCGAACCGCGCCGCCGGCTGCTTGGCGAGCATGCGCAGCAGCAGCTGCTCCAGCGAGTCCGAGATCTCGATGCCCGGCAGGCGCTCGCGGATCGGCGGCACCGGCGCCGCCGCCTGCTTGAACATCACCGTCAGCACCTTCGGGTCGTCGAAGGGCACGGTGCCGGTGAGCATCTCGTACAGGATGCAGCCAAGGGCATACTGATCGACCCGCGCGTCGATCTCCATGCCCTGGGTCTGCTCGGGCGACATGTACTGCGGCGTGCCCAGGACCATGCCGGGCATGGTGTGGCGCTTCTCCAGCGCCAGCTGCGCCCCCGCGGGCAGCGACTCTTCGGTGAGCGGCGCCTGGCGGCCGTCGATCTGAAGGCCGGTGGCGGCGCTGGTGGCGATGCCGAAGTCGACGATCTTGACGAAGTCCTTCTGGCCGTCCTGCTCGACGAGGAAGATGTTGTCCGGCTTGAGGTCGCGGTGGATGATCCCCTTGTCGTGCACCGCCTGCAGGCCGCGGGCGATCTGCACCGCGATGTTGCAGGCCCGCACCGGCGCGATCGCCCCGTCGGAGATCACCCGCTGCAGGGTCGGCCCGCGGAGGAACTCCATCGCGATGTAGCTGCGCCCGTCGTCGAGCAGCCCGAAGTCGGTGATGATGACGGTGTTGGGGTGCTTGATCTTGGAGGCGAGCTGCGCCTCCTGCAGGAAGCGGTACTGGGCGTCGGGATCCTGCGGCTTGAGCAGGACCTTGATCGCCATCTCGCTGTCGAGCAGGACGTGGCGGACGCGGTAGACCACGCCCATGCCGCCGCTGGTCAGGCGCTCAAGGACGTTGTAGCGGTCGCCGATGACGGTGCCGACCAGGTCCTCGCGCGGGCGGGCCTGGGCGTTCAGGCTGACCGGGGTCCCTTTCGCCTTGCAGGCGTGGGGGGCGCCGCTCGGGTAGGGCTCGCCGCAGTCGCGGCAGACCTGCGGCGGCTTTATCGGCGGCTCCGTCATGAGCGGTCCGCCCTGGCCGGCGGAAGTCGGCGGCGGCGCGCAAGCTTACTCTGCTGGCCCCTTCCCCCTGGGCCGGTGCGACGGGCAAGGTCCATGACTCTGCACGATTATCGCACGAGCAGGTCACCGCTCGCGCCACTTTTTGCCAGGGCCGCCGCGCTGCCGTCGCCGGCTACCGTCGCCCGCTACCAGGCCGAGCGGCGGCCGGGGACTTTCTGACCGCCGACGGCCGGACGACGACCGCCGACGGCCGGACGAAGATCGTCGCCGACCGCGCGACTGCCGCCCGAGACTGCCGTCGACCGCAGCCGACCGGCCGACGGCGGACCCTCGCCGGCGGGATTAGTTGGCGGCCGGGATCTGGTAGGACCAGACGAACTGCTTGCTGCTGCCTTCGGTAAACGGCGGGAAGTGCTGCTTGCGGATCTGCTCGGAGATGCAGCGCCCGGTCGCGCTGGAGTTCAGCGGGCCGATGAGATCCGCCTTCTGCACCGCGCCCGTGTTGTCCACCACGATGGTGATCGTGACGTACGAGCCCCAGGCTTCCTTGACGCACGACTTGAAGCGCCCCTCGGCGCGCAGCATGTTCTGGCGCTGCGCCTCTGGGGTCAGCGTCTTTAGCGGCGCCTGGGCGGGCGGGTTGTCCGCCTCGCTGGCTTTGGCGGCCTTGGCGGCGGCGCGGGCGGCGGCGCGGGCGGCCTTGGCGGCGGCGCGGTCGTGGTGAGCGCCGCCGGGCTTGGAGGTAGTGCCGGGGCCGTCCGGCGCGTCCGCCTCGGCGGTGTCGGCGCTGTCGGCAAAGAAG
>DAOMZC010001333.1:0-1935 GCA_035437965.1 Pseudomonadota bacterium | reverse complement strand
CCGCGACACCCCGCGTTGGTCGGTCATGGGGCACGCGCCCGCCGCGCCGGCTGCCGTGCCGGCCGGCGTGGGCCGCGGGGAGAGAGGCCAGAGCACAGCCCACGGCTGCGAGCAGCCCGAGCAGGGCGGAGGGGGAGCGGCGCCACGCGCTCATGGGCAGGCCTTGATCTCCTTGTGCTGCTGGGCCCGCACCTCGACGGACTCGGTGCGGGAGGAGCTGATCTGGATCTCGTGCTTGCCGGGCGTCAGCCAGTGCTCGGTGGTCAGGCACTTGCCCTTCTTGCCCGGCTTTATCACCGTCACCCGGCCGAGCTTCTTGCCCAGCCGCTGCACCGCCTCGGCGACGTAGCTCTTGTGCGCCGACTTGCCGCCGCGGGCGTTGCGCAGCTTCTCGAACTCGGTCATCGCGCCCTCGTACTGGCCGCGGCTCTCCAGGGTCCGGCCGAGGTAGTAGGAGAGGTCGTAGGCGATCGGCGCGCAGACCTTGGCCTTCTCGCGGGCGCACAGGGCGGTCGCCTTCTCCAGGCTCTGCTGCGCGCGGCCGAGGTCATGGCGGCCGAATGCGTCGCTGCCGCTGCGCAGGAGCTTCTCGACCGCGGAGGTGGTCGAGGTCGCATCGAGCGGCTCGAGGCGGGTCGGCGCGGGGCCGGTCTCGCCGGGCGCCGGCGGGGTGGTCTCGCCCGGCGTCGGCTTGGGCGCGGCCGGGTCGGGCTTGTCGGCGGCCGGCTGCGGCGCGGTCGGGGCGTCGCTCGGCTCGTCGAGGCTGCGGAGCAGCGTCCCGGCGCGCGCCCGCACCGTCGGATCGGTGTCCTTGCTCAGGGTGCGCAGCAGCGGTCGGCCGCTGGTGCCGGGCAGCCGGGCGGCGAGCGCCGCCGCTTCGAGCCGCACCTGGCGCTCGGAGTCGTGGGTGGCGTGCTGCAGCGCCGGCACCGCCGCCTGCGGATCCTGCGCCACCACCGCCTGCAGCGCCGCGGTGCGCGTCTCGGGCTCGGGGCTGTCGAGGAGCTGGGCGGCGCTGGCCGGCGGCTCGACCTTCTCGTTGAGCTTGCGCAGAAGGGCGTACGCCTTCAGGCCGGCTTGCGACTCGGGCTGGCTGGTCAGGGTCTCGCGCAGCGTCGGCACCGCGCGCTTGTCGCCGAGCTCGGTGAGCTTGCGCGCCGCCAGCAGCCGCAGGCTGTCGTCGGGATCGCGCAGCGAGGTCGCCAGCAGGTCGGCGTTGCGGTCCAGCTGATCGATGAGCTGCCGGCGGGTCGCCAGGTCGCTGTCGCGCAGCCCGGCGGCGATTGCCTCGCGCTGGCTGTCATCGCCGAGCCGCAGCAGCGCCGCCCGCGCCAGCAGCGCCTCGGGCCCCTGGCTGGTGGTGGCGATGGTCGACAGCCACGAGGCGGTCTCGCTGGTCACGCCCTTGACGCCGCGGCCGAGCAGGCGGCGGCCGACGCTGCCCAGCGAGGTGATGACCTCCTTGCGGACCTCGGCATCGCTGTCGGTAAGGCCGTCCTTGAGCGCGAGCAGCGACGCCCGATCGCGCAGCTGCCCGAGGGCCCGCGCCGCCTCCTTGCGCACCCGGGCGCTCGGCCCGCCGCGTAGCACCCGCCCCAGGGCCGCCACCGCGTCGGCGTTGCCCACCGCCCCCAGCACCGCCACCGCATCGGCGCGGGCGAGCTCGCTCTCGCCCTGCAGGGCGCCGGTCGCCCAGCCGACGTCCTGCATCGCCAGCACCGCCGGGTCGGCGCCGGTCAGCCGCACGATCGCCGTCGCCGCCCCCTGGCGCAGCGGCGGATCATCATTCTTGTCGAGCAGCGGCTCGACGAGCCGCAGGTCCTCGCGCTGGCCGCTCGCCCCAAGGCCGGCCAGCGCGAGCAGTCGCACCGCCGGGTGGACCTGGCTCTGCTTGAGCACCGCGCGGAACAGCCCCGCGTCCACCGGCTCGTCGAG
>DAOMZC010001332.1:0-1940 GCA_035437965.1 Pseudomonadota bacterium | reverse complement strand
TTGTCGGCAAGCTGTTTCAGGGGCCGGAGTGGAACCGGCTGCTCGGTCGCCTGCGCGCCCGCTTCGGTGAGACGCGCACCGTCAAGCCCGAGAGCTCGCGCAAGGACTCGATCGAGCAGTACGTGGTCGGTCTGCACGCCGTCTCGCGCTAAACCCCTGGGATCGCCTCAGGAACTGTGGAGAAGGAGCGGCGCATGCGCACTGTGTTTATGGGCTCGCCGGAGTTCGCGGTGCCCTGTCTGGTCGCCCTGCACGCGGCCGCGGAGGTGGTGGCGGTGGTGACCCAGCCGGATCGCCCGGCGGGGCGCGGGCTGACGCTGCTGCCGCCGGCGGTGAAGGTCAAGGCGCAGGAGCTCGGGCTTTCCGTGCTGCAGCCGACCGCGCTGCGTCCGGCCAAGTCGAACTTCGTCGCCGAGCTGGCGGCGCTGCGGCCGGAGCTGGTGGTGGTGGTGGCCTACGGGCGCATCCTGCCGCCCGAGGCGCTGGCGGTGCCGGCGCGCGGCTGCTGGAACGTGCACGCCTCGCTGCTGCCGCGCTATCGGGGGGCGGCGCCGATCCAGTGGGCGCTCATCCGCGGCGAGGCGATCACGGGGGTGACGCTGATGGAGATGGACGCCGGCATGGACACAGGTCCGATGCTGCTGCGCCGCGAGCTGGCGATCACGCCGGACGATACCTCGGGCACCCTGCACCAGAAGCTCAGCCAGCTGGGGGCGGCGGTCCTGGCCGAGGGGCTAGGGCAGCTCGCCGCCGGGACGCCGCCGCTGGCGGTGCCGCAGGATCATGGGCTGGCGACCAAGGCGCCGCTCCTCGACAAGGAGCACGGCCGCGCCGACTTCACCCGCCGCGCCGCGGACCTCGTCGGCCAGCTGCGCGGGGTGGACCCGTGGCCGGGCGGCTTCACCACGGTGCCGCGCGAGCTGTTCGCCGAGCTTGTCCGCGAGCCGGAAAAAGGCGGCGACGAGCCGGTGGTGCTGAAGCTGTTCGGCGCGCGCAGCTCCTCGGGGCAGGGGCAGCCGGGGGAGGTGCTGGGGGTGGATCGCGACGGGCTGCACGTGGCGTGCGGGCAGGGGGCAGTGGCGCTCGCCGAGCTGCAGCTGCCGGGGCGCAAGCGCCTCGCGGCGCAGGCGCTGCTCGCCGGGTTCAAGCTGCCGCGCGGGACGATCCTCGGCGGCGGCCAGCGAAATCAGCTGCTCGACTGAGGCGCTGGCGAGCTCGCCGAAGGACTCTTCCCGACTCCGGCACCTGCGGCCTCGCGCGCGGCTAAACCACGCCCTGAACGAAATACGAACCGGAGCGGGTCCTATCACCTGCGGCACCCCGCCGCTGGCGCGCCTTTGCCCCCGCCTCCAGTGCCACCCACTCCCAAGTGAAAGTTACGGGCTTCAGCTGGGGAGCGGTTTAGCTCGTGGCGGCCGCTGGGAGTCGCGGCTGGTTGAGCTGCGCCGCCACGCCGAGCAGGCAGCCGGCGACCACCGTCAGCGCGAAGAAGCCGTAGAACAGCGCGTCCCAGCCCAGCCGGCGGGCGAACTCGGCGACCATCAGCGGGCTGAAGATCGCCCCGACCGAGCCCATGCCGTTGATGATCCCGGCCACCCGCCCGGTCGCCGCCCGGCCGCCCAGATCCTGGGCCATGGTCCCCGACAGCAGCGAGTCCGGCCCGAACAGCAGGAAGCCGACCACGGCGAGCAGCGCGGCGTTGGTCGCCATCCCCTGACCGCCGAGCGCCTGGTAGGCGAGCAGCGCCCCGCCGAGGACGAACAGCAGCGGCACCGCCAGCCGCAGCCGCCGGGCGCGGAAGTAGCGATCCGACAGCCAGCCGACCACGACCGAGCCGATCACCCCGCCGAGCTCGAACGGCATCGACAGGTAGCCGGCCTGACCCTCGGAGTAGTGGAGGTGCTGCTTGAGGTAGAAGGGCAGCCAGAACAGCAGGCTGT
>DAOMZC010001331.1:0-1944 GCA_035437965.1 Pseudomonadota bacterium | reverse complement strand
CGAGCTGTTGGCGCTGCGCGGGCGGGCGCTGGAGGTCTTGCGCGAGAGCCTGCGCGGGACCGACGCCGAGCTCAAGCTCGATGCGCTGGACGCGCTCGGGCAGACCCGGGACCTCGGGCTGCGCGGGCAGCTGGAGGCCGCGCTAGCCGAGCCGAGCCCGGTGGTGCAGGCGCAGGCGGCCGAGGCCCTCGGGCAGCTCGGGGATCGGGCGGCGACGGCGAGCTTGACGGCGCTCCTCGACAAGAGCAAGGACGCGATGGTGCTGGTCGCCGCCGCCACCGCGCTGCAGGTCCTGGGCGATGAGCGCGGCCTGGGGACCCTGGGGCAGCTCCTGCGCGAGCCGGATCCCGACGGCCAGTTCCGCGCCGCCCTGGCGCTGGCGGAGTCCGGCAACCCGGAAGCCCAGGCCAAGCTGCTCGCCTATCTTTCGCGCGGCGGCGTCAGCGAGCCGCGGCGGCTGCGCGTGCTGGCGACCCTGGTGCGCGGCGGCGAGCCGAGCTCCCTCGCCACGCTGCAGCGCCTCATGACCGCGCCCGGTCCGCTCGAGCTGCGCCTCGGGGCGGCGAGCAAGCTGGCCCAGCTCGACGAGGAGTCGGGCCGCCTGTTCCTGCGCGAGCAGTCCCACAAGCCGGGCCCGAGCCAGCTGCTCGCGGCGCGGCTGCTCGCGGCCCCGGAGGAGACCCAGGCGGTCGAGCTCGTGCGTCGGGTGCTCGCCGACCCGCGCAGCGTCCCGGCGACGCGCCTTTTGGCGACCGAGGGCCTGGGCAGCGGCGGCGACTCGCTGGACGCCCGGCTGCTTGGCGGCCAGCTGCGCCCCGACCAGCTGCCGGCGCTGCGCCAGGCCGCGGCGATTGCCGTGCTGCAGATTGCCGGACGCGACCCCAATACCCTGTCGGCGCAGAACCTGGCGTGGGCGCGCGGGGCGCTGTCCGACCGCGACTGGATGGTGCGCGAGGCGGCGGCCGAGGCGCTGGGCGGCAACGACGCCCCGGCGGCGGTAGAGCTCCTCACCGGGGCGATGCGCGACCTGAGCTCGCGGGTCCGCCAGGCGGCGGCGCACTCGCTGGGCCAGCAGAAGACCCGCGATGCGCGCGACCTGCTCCTTGCCGCGCTCGGCGACAGCGACCCCACCGTGCGAGTCGAGGCGCTGCGCTCGCTGTCGCGGGTCACCACCTCGCTGCAGCAGCGCGGCGAGTCGAGCCTGACGGCGCTGCAGGGCACCATGGGCCTAGTGCTGGCGAGCCGGCCGCCGCTGGAACAGGCCCTGGCGGTGGGCATCCTCCTGCGCCTTGGCGACCGCGAGCAGCTCGGCCGCCTGCGCACCCTGCTCAAAGAGCCCGATCCCGCGGTGCGGCGCGCCGCCCTCGATCAGCTGTCCGCTCAGGTGCCCGAGCAGGCCGAGCTCCTCTTCCAGCAGCTTGCCGATCCCGAGCGCGCGGTGCGCTTTGCCGCGGCGCGCAAGCTGGCGGTACGCGGCGACAAGCGCGCCATCCCGGTGCTCACCGAGGTGCTGACCCGCGGCGGCGTGGACGGGCTTGTCGCCTACGTGCTGCTCAACAAGATGGGCGAGAAGGTGGTGCCGCCGGCCGACTTCGACACCTCGTTCGCCACCGCGGCGCTGGCGGTCTACGCGCTGCTGCAATCGCAGCGCGCCGACCGTCAGCGCGACACGGCCTTGTCGCGCCTGCTGGCCGCGCAGGCGCAGAAGAACCTGTTCGAGGCCGCCGGCCGGCGCGACCTGGCCCTGTTGCTGAGCGTGGCCGCCACGCGGCTGGAGCCGACGGCCCAGGCGCAGGAAAGCCTGTGGCGCGCGCTGCTGGAAGCGGACCGCATCCACAAGTTCGTGGCGATGAACGAAACCCTGCTCAGCGTGGCCTTGTCCCCCGACGGGCAGACCCTGGCCGTCGGCGGCTTCGACGGTACGCTGGCGCTGTGGGACGCGCG
>DAOMZC010001330.1:0-1944 GCA_035437965.1 Pseudomonadota bacterium | reverse complement strand
GGCAACTTCACCATCGGCCTTACCTTCAGCGCCACCTCGGGCCGGCCGATCGAAGTGCTCGGGCGTCACCCGACCTACGGGCGGCGCGAGGTGTTCCTGCTGCCCCGCGGCTCGGGTGGTCGTACGCCGTTCATCACGCAGTTCGACCTCCACATCGGCTACGAGCACAAGCTGACCAAGCGGGTCGCGCTGAGCGTCTTCGGCGACGTCGTCAACCTGTTCAACCAGCAGGAAGTGGTCAACGTCGACGACGAGTACACCACCTCGGTCGTGGCCTCGGTTCCCAACGGCCGCATCGCCGACCTTGGGCACCTCAAGGACAACGCCGGCAACCTGATCAGCTACAACAGCAACTACGGTCAGCCGACCGCTTACCAGCTGCCGCTGTACTTCCGCGTCGGCGGGCGCCTGAGCTTCTAAGCCGCTCTCCGGGGAGGCTCGCCTCCCCGCGTCCGTCCCGCCTTCTTCGCCAGCCTCCTCCTACAACCATCGCCACACGGTTCCCGGGCTTGGCCTGGGAGCCTGAACGCGGCTGAATACGGCTGAACGCAGCTGAATACTGCCGAATACGGCCGAATACGGCCGAACTCGGCGCGATAAGTCGTTCCTGGCGTAGCTAAACCACGCGCCAAACGAAGTACGAACCGGAGCGGGTCCTGTCACCTGCGGCACCCCGCTGCTCGCGCGTCGGGGCCTCCGGTGCCACCCACTCCCAAGCGAAAATTACGGGTTTCAGCTGGGGCGCGGTTTGGCTGCGGTCAGGGTAACGCCGGGGGCCGCTTCAAGGTTGGTGCGGCGCCGCTTGGCGCGCCAGGCTCGGCGCTCCGGGGGGCAAGCGGTCAGGGGGAGGCGGGCAGGGCCTGCAGGGAGCGGCGGGCGGCGTCGGCGAAGCGGCCGGTCGGGAACTGCGCCAGGTACTGTAAGAGGCCGGCGCGGGCGCTCTGGGGGTCGGACAGGGCGGCCAGGCAGCTTGCTCGGCCGTAGAGTGCCCGCTCGGCGACCGGCGGGGGCGGCGGTGCGGTGGTGTTGGCGAGGACGGCGGCGAAATCGGCCAGGGCCTCGCGGCAGCGTCCGGCGGCGGCGCGCAGCTCGGCGCGGACCACGCGCAGCTCGCCGCCGCGGCCCAGGCGCTGGAACTGGGTCCGATCGAGCAGCTGCAGGGCCTCGCTGCGGTGCTCCAAAAGGAGCAGGGCGTCCAGGCGCGCGGCCTGCGCCTCTTCGGCGAGCAGGCCGCCGGGGAAGCGCTGGGCGTATAGATCCAGGCTGCGCAGGGCGGCGGTCCCGTCGCGCTCCTGCCGCAGCTGGTGCAGGGCGACACCGAGCAGCCGCGACTCTGCCGCCAGGCCGCTCTCGGCCGGTGCGGGCGCGGCATCGCTCAGCGGACCCCGGGCGGAGGCTGGGATCGTCGCCAGGGCGACCAGCGGGACGGACGAGCTGCCGGGGCGCGTTGCGCGGGGGCTCGGACGCAGCGGGCGGACCGCGCTCGGCTCGGCCGGTCGTGCGCTGGCGAGCTCGGGCTCTGCGCGCAGCGCCGTGGCCACCGGCCGGGCGGCGCCGGCGCTGTTCTGACCGTCGGCGCACGTGTCCTCGCTGGGCCACGGCTGGCCGCGCAGGGCCTGGACGAACAGGCCGCGGCACTCTGCCGAAAGGGTGCGCTCACCGCTGCGGGTCCAGGCGGTCCCATCGCGCACGAGCAGCTTCTGGCCGCCCAGGAGCACGCTGCTGTCGCCGGAGTAGGCGGCCACGCGGACGAGCTCACCCAGGTGGACGACCACCTCGGCGAGGTGGCCCTTGGGGATGGTCACGCGGCGGCCGGCGGCGTCGACCACGACGTCCTTCTGCGCCGCGCGCACCGCCAGGCGACCCTCGGACAGCTGCGCCGGGGCGGCCTCGGCGGGCAGCGCCAGGGTGCCGGGGCCGACGAGGAACCACTCGCTCCCGGGG
>DAOMZC010001329.1:0-1945 GCA_035437965.1 Pseudomonadota bacterium | reverse complement strand
GGTCGAGCTGCGCCTCGGGCAGCGGGTAGGTCCCCTCCTGCTCGATCGGGTTCTGCGTCGCCAAGACCAAAAATGGCTCGGGCAGCGCGAAGGTATGCTCGCCGAGCGTCACCTGCCGCTCCTGCATCGCCTCAAGGAGCGCCGCCTGTACCTTGGCCGGGGCGCGGTTTATCTCATCGGCAAGGACGAGGTTCCCAAAAATCGGCCCCTTCTTGACCGAGTACGTCCCCTCCTTGGGATTGAACACCTGGGTGCCGGTGACGTCGCCGGGCAGCATGTCGGGAGTAAACTGGATGCGCGAAAACGTCGCATCGGTGCAGTCTGCAAGGGTCTTTATGACCAGGGTCTTGGCAAGCCCCGGGACGCCTTCTAGTAGTATGTGGCCGCCCGCGATAAACCCAAGGAGCAGGCGATGCACCATCGCGTCCTGCCCGACAAGGACCTTGCCGACTTCTGCTTTAAGGGTGGAGAAACGCTCCTGAAACTTGATCTCGTCTGCCATGCGTACGCTTTTGATATCACCAAAGCTCGCCGCTTGTCTACGCCGCTTTGCCCCGCCGCCTCGCCCCCTCAAGCCTCAAGCTAGCTAGTATCGACTAGATCGAATGGTTTCAGCCTCTTACTGGCCTAAAGTCCGGCAAAAGGGCTTGACCAGTGGGTAATTTTTCGGCGACGATGGGAAAATGCCCAGGACTACCCGAGTGAGCGGACCGTACTACGACGCCAACGTGGACTCGTACCGCGTCGTGGTCTTTGAAGGAACGCGGCGCAAGTCGGTGAGCTCCAAGACCCGCGAAGAGGCGCTGCAGCTCAAGGCCGAGATCGAGCGTGCGCTGCAGAATACCGACATCCGGGTCGCCGCCGCGCTGGACGAGTTCCTTGTCGAGCGCCAGAAGCGCGGCCTCAAGGAGCGCTCCCTGGCGACGCTGGACTACAAGCTGCGCTATTTTCTGCCGCTGGAGCAGCCGCTCAACGCCTTCACTCCCGAGCAGGCGCAGGAGCTCTACGAGGCCGAGACCGAGCGCATCTCGCGCTTTGGCCGGGTGATGCGGGCGCAGACGCATCACTCTGTCCTGCGCATGACCAAGCTGTTCTTCCGCTGGGCGGTCGACCGCAAGTACGTACGGGAGAATCCGTTCGCCAAGGTCAAGCCGATCGGCAAGGCGAACTCCGGCAAGGAGCAGCTGCGCATCGACGAGGCGCGGCGCCTGACCCAGGTGCTGGTGGCGGCGGCGCAAAAGGGCGAGGAGGGGGCGATCGCCACGTTCTGCCAGCTGCTCCTCGGGCTGCGCTCCAGCGAGGTCCTTCTGCGCAAGGTCCGCGACCTGGATGATGACGGCCGCGTGCTGTGGATTCCCAGCGGCAAGACCCACAACGCGCGCCGGCGCCTGGAGGTCCCCGAGGCGCTGCGGCCGTTCCTGCTCAGCCTGGCGGCAGGCCGGCCGGCCGAGCGGCTGCTGTTCGGCGGGGATCGCGAGCAGCCGTACTTCCATATCTGGCTGTGGCGGCAGGTCAAAAAGTACTGCCAGCGCGCCGATCTGCCGCGCGTCTGTCCGCACTCCCTGCGCGGGCTCCACTCGAGTCTGGCGGTCGCCGCGGGGTGCACCTCGGGCGCGGTGGCCTCGGCGCTCGGGCACGGCAGCTTCGCCATCACCGCCAAGCACTACGTCGATCCCGACACCCTGCGCAACAGCACCGTGCGCCGCGTCGCCGACGCGCTGGCCGGTGACGGTGAGCCGGAAGCGCGACCAGAAGCTGAAGACCGCTCGCGGTCGCCCACCACGCTGCCGCTATTAGAACAGCTGCGCGCCCTGTCCAAGCAGGAGCGCGCGGCGCTGCTGCGGGCCCTCGATCCGGAATAGGAACCGCGCCAGAGGCGGCGCGCAAGCCGACTTCGCGGCGTGCGGCACGCCGCGATCGTCCAGCGTGACATTCAGACCGAAGA
>DAOMZC010001328.1:0-1945 GCA_035437965.1 Pseudomonadota bacterium | reverse complement strand
AGCCCCATAATGTCCTTTACCACCAGCAGTCCGGCCGCTTCCGAGAAAAATTTGGTCTTGGCGAAGAAGTGATATGGTCCGTATTGGTGCCTGACCTTGAACTTTTCCGACAAGAAGCTGTGCCGCCCGCCGCCGGGCCGAGCTTCCTTTACCGCTTCAGTGTACTTTTTTTAGTCAGCCTGACCCTGTTTGGGAACTACTACGTCTATGACTCGCTGGGGCTCGTCGCGGATCTGCTGAAGAAGGAGTACGGAATCAGCGATGCGCAGTATGGGTTCCTGTCCGGCATCTACAGCATCGCGGCGGTGATCGTGCTGCTCTTGGGCGGCGCGATCATCGATCGGATCGGCAGCAAGCGGTCGGTGCTGTACTTCGGCGGCATCGCCGCGGCGGCCGGTCTGCTCATCGCGCTGGCGCCGAACTATCCGCTGCTGCTCGCGGGACGGTTCCTGCTCGGGATCGGCGCCGAGCCGCTGAGCGTGGCGGTGACCACGGCGCTGGCGCGCTGGTTCAAGGGTCGCGAGCTGGCGCTGGCGCTCGGCCTCAACCTGACGATCAGCCGGCTCGGCACGGTGGTCGTCGATCGCTCGCCGCAGTGGGCGGGCTGGGCGTACAGCAGCGGGACTCTCGGACGGCCGCTGCTCCTGGCCGGGCTCATCGGACTTTTCTGCACCGCGGGCGCGGTCGGCTACTACGCCCTGGAGCAGCTCGCCGAGCGGCGCTGGGACCTCGGCCGCAGCGGCTCGACCGACCGGCTGTCGCTTGATGAGGTGCTCGGGTTCGGCGCTCCATACTGGCTGGTGACCGGACTGTGCGTCACGTTCTACTCTTCGATCTTCGCGTTCCAGTCCTTTGCGACGAAGTTCTTCATCGAAGCGCACGGCGTCCCGCGCGAGGATGCGGGGGCGCTGCTCAGCTACCTGCCGATGGTGCCGATGGTGGCGACGCCGCTGTTTGGGCTCCTTGTCGACCGCTTCGGCCGCCGCTCGCTCGGTCTGCTCGTCGGGGCACTGCTCGTCGCGCCGGCCTACTTCCTCATGGCCCGCCGCGGCCTGCCTCTGTTTTACCCGGTGGCCCTCCTGGGACTCGCCTTCTCGGTCATCCCGGCCATCCTGTGGCCGATGGTGGCCTACCTGATTGAAGACAAGCGCCTGGGGACCGCGTATTCGCTGATGACTCTTTTGCAGCAGATCTTTCTGTTCGCGGTGTCCTCGGCGATAGGCGGCGCCAATGATCTGTTCGCGGCGAGCCTGGCCCATCCCGCCGGCTACGCGCCGGGCATGTGGCTCCTCGGCGGGCTGTCGCTCCTTGGGCTGCTGTTCGCGCTGCTCCTTTATCTGCGCGAAAAGCCCGCGACCTAGAGGCGCGTCCCTGCGGCTCGGGCCTGTAAGGCCGGCGCCTGACGTTTTTTTGTCGCTGCGCCGGGGGATTGGCTTATTGTCAAGCTGACAGCTCCCTGTGCTCTCACTGCTGGCCGTGGGGGGTCGGCGCGGCACGCTGGGGCTCCAAGGAGTAGCGTCAATGACTGGCGGGTCCATTCCGAAGCTTGTGAAGGCTCTGGTGGTTGCGGCTGTCCTGCTCGGGCCGGCCAGCGGGGCGCGCGCCGATGCGGTCAGGCCGGCGGCGGCGGGGGCGGGCGAGGCGGTGGCCTGGGTCGACCTCGATCTCGCCTGCCCGGCAGCGCCCTCCAAGATCGTCTGCGTCGGCCGCAACTACGCCGCGCACGCGCGGGAGCTGGGCAACGAGGTCCCGGCCGAGCCGCTGCTCTTCCTCAAGCCGCCCTCGGCGCTGATCGGCCCCGGCCAGGCGATCGTCCTGCCGCCGGAGAGCCAGCGCGTGGAGCACGAGGCCGAGCTCGGCGTGGTCATCGGCCGGCGCTGCCGGAACGTCACGCCGGAGGAGGCCCTGCGCCACGTGTTCGGATACACCTGCCTCGGGGACATCA
>DAOMZC010001327.1:0-1946 GCA_035437965.1 Pseudomonadota bacterium | reverse complement strand
AGCTCGAAGGCGCGGGTGAGCAGCGCATCGCCGGCCAGCACCGCCAGCGGCTCGCCGTAAAGGACGTGCACGGTGGGCAGGCCGCGGCGCTGCCGGGCGTCGTCGAAGCACGGCAGATCGTCATGGACGAGCGACGCCGAGTGGATGAGCTCGATGGCGCAGGCGGCGTGCATCGCCAGCTCGGTCTCCGCCTCGTCCGCTGCGCAGGCCGCCGCGACCGTCAGGAGCAGCCGCGGGCGGATGCGCTTGCCACCGGGGAACACGGCGTGACGCATGGCCCGATGCAAGGCCTGGGGCGCCAGGTCCGAGCTGGGCAATAGAGAGCTCAGGTACTCTTCCAGCGGATCGGGCTTGGCAGGGGCCGGTGTGGCCGGCGCGGTCGGAAACATCCCAATGCTCCTCGGCGATAGTTGTGACGGCTGGGTACGATATCAGTAGATGTCCTGCTTGCGGCAATTGCTTCGCGGAACTGCAACGTCCCGCGGTCTTTCGAGGGTTTCAGGACGATTCCCAATTGAATTCAGACCCTTAGAATTGTGGACCTGGCCTGGCGATCGCGCCCGCATCTAGCCGCAGCCGGTTTTCCGAGGGGCTGCGGGGCGCGGCCTGCTGAGGCGGCCGTCAGGCAGGGCCGGCGCGCGCAGCGTACTGCAAAGCGGCAGGGCACGACCGGCAAAGTGCATGGCGTTTGCCACCGAGGCGGCAGCGTGATATGCAGCCTCCGCATGCCAAAGGCTCACCCGGAATCCTCCGTCGCCAACGACGGACTAAAAAGCAGCAGCACCCCGCCCCAAGCCCCGCGCGGCCCGGCCGACCCGAGCGACCAGCTCGCTCCGAGTCCTGGGCCGCCCCCCGAACCGCGCACCGAGGCGACTGCCGAGCGCGCCGGCTTCGTCGCCCTCATCGGCCGCCCCAACGTCGGCAAGTCCACCCTGATGAACCGCATCCTCGGGGAGAAGCTGGCCATCGTCAGCCCCAAGCCGCAGACGACGCGGACGCGGCTCCTCGGCATCAAGAACCTGCCCGGGGTGCAGCTGGCGCTCGTCGACACGCCCGGCATGCACCGCCCGGACGGGCGCGGCCGCACCCTGCTCAACCGCTACATGGTCGACGAGGCGCTCACCGCCCTCACCAGCGTCGATGTGGTGCTGCTGGTGACCGATCTGGATCCGCAGCGGGTCGATAAGGCGGCGCCGCGCGAGCGCTCGCCCGGCTCGACTGCCGCGCCCGCCGGGCCCGGGGACGAGGCGGCCCAGGCCGTCCGCGCCCTGCTCCACCCGGCGGATCGCTACGTCGTCCAGCAGCTCGGGGCGTGTGGCAAGCCGCTGGTGCTGGCCATCAACAAGGTCGACCTGCTGCGCGACAAGCAGCTCCTCTTGCCGCTCATCGCCGAGTGGAACAAGCTCCAAAACTTCCGCGCCATCGTCCCCATCTGCGCCGAGCGGGGCGACGGAGTCGATCTCTTGCTGCAGGAGCTGTGCGCCGCCGTGCCGACCGGCGCGCCGCTGTTCCCGGCCGACATGCTGACCGACCGCGCCGAGCGCTTCCTCGTCGCCGAGCTCGTGCGCGAGCAGGTCTTCGTCGCCTCCCGCCAGGAGCTCCCCTACGCCGTGGCGGTCACCATCGACAGCTGGGAGGAGCGGATCGCCCCGACCGGCCACCGCGCCGGCGAGCGCATCGGCGTCATCATCGAGGCCACGATCCACGTCGAGAAGGCCAACCAGAAGAAGAACGTCGTCGGCGAAGGCGGCCACATGATCCGCGACATCGGCGCCGCCGCCCGCCACGAGATCGCCGAGCTGCTCGGCTGCGGCGTCCACCTGTCGCTGTTCGTCCGCGTCGACGAGGAGTGGACCGCCACCCCTGCCGGCCTGCGCAAGATGGGCTATGAGGCAAACCCCCGGCTGGGCAGGCCCCCGCCGGGACGGCGCGCCGGCCGCGATCGG
>DAOMZC010001326.1:0-1946 GCA_035437965.1 Pseudomonadota bacterium | reverse complement strand
ACTCGGCGCCCGCCCTGTCGAGCAGCGCTGGCGAGGTCACCCCGTCGGGCAGAAGCGCCGCGGGGGCCGAGGCCAGGGCAATCGCGGTCACCTCATCCACCCGCCGCAGCACTACCGCGGCGTCGGCGCAGCACGCCACCCTGCAGATCTCCAGCACCGTGGCCAGGACATCCTCGGCCGGCGCTCCGTCATCGGACGTGAACAGCGCCGCGAGCACCGCCTGCGTCGCCGCCGCCCAGGGCTGCGCGGTCGGGGCTTGGGGCTCTTGAGGATGGTCCATGGGTGGGCTCTCGGCTGCGCAGCCAGGCCTCAGCGCGAGCCTGCAGGCTCGATGAGCTGGCGGATCTGCCCCGGCAGAAGGAGCGGCGCGAACGGCTTGATGATGACTCCCTTGGCGCCCAGCGCGAGCATCTCCGCGAGCTCCGCCTGATCGTTTTTGGCGGTCAGGAAGATGACCGGCAGCTGCTCTGCGCTCACGTGCTCCCTGATGTGGCGCAGGGTCGCTGGACCATCGAGCCCAGGCATCATGTAATCGAGCAGCACCACATCCGGTGCCTCGCGGAGGACCAGCGCCACCGCCTCTTCCCCGCTCGCCGCCACCAGCACCTGCCACTTGCCGATGTTGCGCAGGCTGAGGTTGCCGATCTGGCGGATGCTCGGATCATCATCGACGAGCAAGACCTTGCTGATGGCCATCACGCCCCCCGCTACCGCTGCCTGAAGGACTTGGGCAGCCGGGCTTGAGCATACCGCGCTTATCTCCGTGGAGCAAGGGCACCCCTTGACCCCAGCCCATCGCCGAAACAGCGGTGCCAAAACAACTGTGCAGATGCGAATTATCCCAAGTCCGCGCGAGCGCTGGGAATATTCCGCGAGGTAGCTCGGCACCCGCCTTTACTGTAGAAAGAGGGCAAGTATGATGCACCGAATTTTGTACTCCTACCTCTGCTTCCGCCCAGGCGGGAGCGTGCAGGCCTCATGACGCGCTCATCGGCCGTGCAGCAGCGCAATCACGTGCGGGTTGTCGGCCAGGGGGGCAAGACGCTGGTCTTTTCCCATGGCTTTGGGACCGACCAGACTGCGTGGCACCAGCAAGAGGCGGCGTTTCGTCCCGAGCACCGGCTCGTCCTTTTCGATCTGGTGGGCGCCGGCAAGTCAGAGCTTGCGGCCTACAGCCCGCGGCGCTATCGCACCATGCACAGCTACGCCGAGGATCTACTAGAGATCCTCGCCGAGCTGCAGCTGCGCGACGTCATCTACGTAGGTCACTCGATGAGCGGCATCATCGGGCTCCTCGCCGCGCTGCAGGAGCCCGAGCGCTTCGCCAAGATGATCTTCCTTTCCGCCTCCCCGCGCTACCTGAACGACAGCGGCTACATCGGCGGCTTCGAGCAGGCGGACATCGACGCGCTGTACGCCGCCATGGCGGGCAACTACCAGTCCTGGGCCAGCGGCTTTGGGCCGATCGTCGCCGCCAATCCGGACCGGCCGGAGGTGGCGTCGGCGTTTGTCTCCACGCTGTCGGCGATCCGGCCGGACATCGCACTCGCGGTGGCGCGCATGGTCTATCAGTCCGATCACCGCGCGGACCTCCCCGGGCTGCGCGTGCCCACGCTGATCGTGCAGTCGAGCGATGACGTCGCGGTTCCGATCGGGGTGGGCGAGTACCTGGCGCACAACATCCCGGGCGCCCGCTACCTTCTGATCAACGCCCGCGGCCACCTGGCGCACATGAGCGCCCCCGACGAGGTCAACCGCGCCATCCGATCCTTTTTGGACTGAGGCTCCCCGGTCTTCCCACCACTGCGCCTTCTGCCCGCGTACGTCTGCGGGGGCGCGACCAGGGCACCTTCGGGCGCCGGTGCCACCGTCTTCCTCGGCCCTCTGTACCCCCAGGGAGTACACATCCGATTTCCCCGACAGGTGGTCGCGGCCGTCGCACTGCT
>DAOMZC010001325.1:0-1947 GCA_035437965.1 Pseudomonadota bacterium | reverse complement strand
CCCCCGACGAGCAGCGGGGCCTCGACTGGCTGATGCTGCAGCTCATCGCGGTGAAGCTCGGCGGCATCGGCGTACACACGGCGCAGCAGTTCGTCGAGGCGCTGCTCCACTGCCTGCCGGTGGAGCTCTTGCGGCCGTCGGTGGTCGTCTTCGATCCGGGGTTTCAGCCGTCGCGCTTCATGCTGACCGTCAAGCGCCTTTCCGACGTGGTGCTGAGCGTGCTGGCGCTGCTCATGGCCGGCCCGCTGATGCTGCTGACGGCGATCGCGATCCGCCTGGAGTCGGCCGGGCCGGTCTTCTACGTCCAGCAGCGGGTCGGCCGCGGCGGCAAGCTGTTCACGATCTACAAGTTCCGCTCGATGCGGGTCAGCCGGCCCGGCGAAAAAGAGCGGCTCACCGACCGCAACGACAGCCGGGTCACCCGCGTCGGCCGCTTCATCCGGCTGCACCGCATCGACGAGCTGCCGCAGTTCTTCAACGTCGCGCTCGGCGACATGAGCCTGGTCGGCCCGCGCCCGGAGGTCCTCTACTCGGTCGAGCAGCTGCGCAAGGCGATCCCGTTTTACGACCAGCGCCACGCGATCAAGCCCGGCATCACCAGCCTGGGCCAGGTGCGCTACGGCGCGGCGACCAACAACGACGAGGCGCGCGAGCGCCTGAAGTACGACCTCTATTATCAGAAGAACATGTCGCTGGCGTTCGACCTGTCGATACTCCTGGACACCGTCAAGGTCGTCCTCCTCGGCACCGGCGCCCGCTGAGCGCCGCTAGGACAGCGGCGTCGGGGCCGGCAGCGCCAGCTTCTGGCACAGCTCGCGCTGCTCGCGCGCCGACAGACCGAGGGCGCGGTAGTCGGGGGACTCGCCGCGCAGCAGCGCCTGCACCGCCAGGAGCTCCTGCCGCGACAGCGTCGCTGCGTGCAGGCGATAGTCGCCGAACGCCTCCCACGCCTGCGGCACCCAGCGCTGCACCAGCTGGCCGATCGCCTCGGCGTAGACGCGGATCTCGTACTGGGCGTGGGCGTCCAGGCGCAGGGCGAGGAAGTGCAGCAGGTTGTGCAGGTCGATCTTCCAGTACCACTGGGTGTAGAAGTTCAGCGTCAGGTTCATCCGCGCCAGCTCGCGCGCCAGCTGCGGCTCGCCGGGCCGGGCCGGCTTCTGATCCTCGCCCTCGTTGAGCAGCTCTTCGTAGTGGTCGTAGCAGCGCTGGGCGTCGCTGCGCAGGAGCTCCAGCACGGCGCGCGCCTGCTCGGGGGCGAGCGGCTGCGCCCGCCCCTGGCGGTTGGTGCTCGACTGCACGGCGAGCTGCGCCGGCTCGGGCAGGTAGAACTCGCGGTCGAGGATCGAGTAGCGCGCCGAGTACTCGTTGACGTTGGCCATGCGGTGGCGGATCCACTGCCGGGCGACGAAGATCGGCAGCTTGACGTGGAGCTTGAGCTCGCACATCTCAAGCGGCGTATTGTGGTGGTGGCGGACCAGGTAGCGAATGAGCCCGCGATCGTCGCGCAGCTGGGTGGTGCCGCGCCCATACGAGACGCGCGCCGCCTGGACGATCGCCGCGTCGTCGCCCATGTAGTCGATGACGCGGACAAAGCCGTGGTCGAGCACCGGGGTCGGCTCGAGCAGCACTTCCTCCAGCGCCTGCACGGTCGGCCGGCGGGTGGCGTTGCGGGTCGCCTGCGCCTCGCTAATCGCGCTGCGCTGGGCCTCTTTCAGCGACATGAACACACCTTTACAAAAAAGTTGGCGGAACTTGGCCGATGCTTAGCGCGAAACCGGGCGAGGTGAAAAGGGGCTAGCCCAGGGCTATGGCGAAGGGGGCGAGCCGCTCGCCGGCAGCGCCGGGCGCGCGGGGGGAGCGCTGCCAGGAGCGGCGCCGGGCGGGGTCAGCGCGTCGGGCTTGCTGCGGTAAAGGAGCCACAGCGCCGCCGGCAGCGCCGTGAAGTCG
>DAOMZC010001324.1:0-1950 GCA_035437965.1 Pseudomonadota bacterium | reverse complement strand
ATCAATTTAATTTTTTCGTTCTCGTTACTGATGTTATTGAGATCGGCCAACTCTGCTTGCAGTGGTTTTCCAAAGGCTAAATGAATCTTTCCTTTTGGTTGAGTGATGCCGGTCAAGATACTATTCAGATCTTCTCCCTCTGCTTTCACGTATTTACTGTGCAAAGTAGATAAATATAATTCCTGAACCTTCAAAGCATCGCAGGGTTCGTACTCGTAACTAACTGTTAACGGAACAATGTAGAGCGTGCAGGCGGCGGCGGCGGCGGCGCTGGACGTGCTCGGCGACGACGAGGGGCCGCGCCAGCTGCGCCAGATGCTGGACGGCCGGGACGAGCAGGGCCGCTTCCGCGCCGCCTACCTGCTGTGCGAAAAGGGCGACCGCAAGGCGGCGGCGGTGCTCAGCGAGTTCCTCGAGCGCAAGGCGCCGCCCGACGAGGTGGCGGTGGACATCCTGGCCCGGCTGGCGCAGGCGGGGGAGGAGTCGGCGCGCAAGCAGCTCGCGGTGCGCCTGGGCGCCGCCGACAAGCCGCAGCGCCGGCTGCTGGTGGCGCGCCGGCTGGCCCAGATTGGCGATGAGCGCGGCCAGAAGGCGCTCGCCGAGCTGGCCGGGCGCCCCGGGCCGGATCAGCTGCTGGCGGCGCGGCTGCTCACCTCGCCGGCCGAGCCGGTCGGGGCGCCGCTGTTCCGCCGGGTGCTCGCCGAGCGCGCCGCCACCGAGCCCGAGCAGCAGCTCGCCCTCGAGGGGCTGGGCCTGGGCGGGCAGCTCGCCGACCTGCTGCTCTTGCAGCCGCGGCTTTTGCCGCCGGTCACGGCGCGGCTGCAGCGGGCGGCGGCGATCGCGGTGCTCCAGCTGGCCGCCGCGGCGCCGGGCGTGATGTCCGAGCAGAGCCTTTTGTGGGCGCAGGGCGCGCTGCACGACGGCAACTGGCTGGTCCGCCAGTCCGCCGTGGCGGTGCTCGGCGACGCCCCGGGCGACCGCGCCACCCAGCTGCTCTTGCCGCTGCTCAAGGACCCGGACGTGCGGGTGCGCCGCGGGACGGTCAAGGCGCTGTGGCGGCGGCCGGCGACGCGCGAGGTGCTGGCGTCGCTGCGCGTCATGCTGTTCGACCCCGACGGCGGCGTCCGCGAGGAGACCTTGCAGACGCTCCTGCGGGTCGGGCGGGCGCTGCAGAAGCAGGGCATGCGCGACCTGCCGGGCGAGCTCGCCGGCTGGCTCAAGGACACCCTGGCGGCAAGCTCGCCGCGCGAGCAGCTGCTGGCCCGCACCGTCCTTTACAAGCTCGGCGACGAGAGCCAGCGCCCGGCGCTGCAGGGCTTCCAGACCTCCCCCGACCGCGAGCTGCGGCGGCTGTACGTGCGCGAGCATGACGGCGACCCGACCGCGCTCGGGCAGGCGCTGACCGATGAAGATCCGGCGGTGCGGCTGCTCGCGGCGTCGCGGCTGGCCGAGCGCGGCGACGGGCGCGGCAGCGACATCCTGCGCGAGGCGCTGCGGCGCGGCGGCGCCGAGGGACTCTCCGCCTATGGACTTTTGCGCAAGCTCGGGCAGCCGGCCGAGCTGCCCGGCGACGTGACCGAGGTGCTCACCAGCCCCCGCGTCGAGGCGCGCCTGGAGGCGGTGGAGGCGCTCGGCAAGCTGCCGGTAGAGGTGGCGGTGGCGCTGTTGCAGGAGGCGGCGCGCAATCCGGAGCGGCTGGTGCGCCGCCTGGTCGCCGAGGTGGCGGCGGATCTGCCGGCCCTGCCAGCGACCGCAAACGAGCCGGCGCTGCCCGCCGGCGCGGCCATCCTGCGCCAGCTGCAGCAGGACTCCGACGCCGGGATCCGCTTCCGCGCCACCGTGCTGCTCTTGCGTTTCGGCACCCTGCCGCCGCCGAGCGCGGGGCTGCTCAAGCCCGAGCTGCGGCGCGACCGACCGCGCCCGAGCCCACCGCCCGCGGCGCCCGACTCC
>DAOMZC010001323.1:0-1955 GCA_035437965.1 Pseudomonadota bacterium | reverse complement strand
GGCGGTCGGAGCCCAGCAGGTACAGCTCGCCGGGTAGGCCCAGCAGGTAGCGGCGTAGGGTCCGCGGGTGGCAGTGTACGAAGCGCTGCTCACCCAGCCGGCTGGAGAGCCGCTCCAGCGCGTCGGTGGCCAGCGCCACCGTCCAGGCGTACAACGACAGAGCCGCGGGGCGAAACCGCGGCTTGTTGGGGTTGGGGCTTCGCTTGTCGTAGCCGGAGGGAGCCGCGTCCACTAGCGCGTCGTGCAGCATAATGCGGTAGCGCTGCTCCTGCTGCTGACGCTGGCGGTACTCCTTTACCAGCGCATAGGCCGCAGTCGTGTCGTCGCCAAAGATCCACAGCGCGTGCCAGCGCTGTTTGCCCGAGCGGGTCGCTTCTCGAATCACAATCGTGCGGACCTGGCGGCGGCGCGCCGTGCCATCGCGGGTGTCGGTCAGCTGGGTGACCGTCTGGGTCAGGTGGATGACCTTGGGCGCCGCCCCGGTAAAGGGCCCGGGCTCCTCCTGGCGCTGCCAGAGCTGGGCCGGGATCTTGCCCCAGGCTTTGCGGTACGACGGACGACGCGGAGTGCGCGCCAAGGTGACTTGCCCCGGATGGTCGGCCAGCGTCAGCAAGTCGTTGGTGTTCTTGGCGGCGCCGGCATCGACCACCACGCGCAGCTGGGCTCCGCGTATCCGTGGACGCAGCTTGGCCAAAAGCGCCGCGCCGACCTGGGCGAGCTTGCCTGCACCATCGGTGACCACCAGCCCCAGCAGCCAGCGCAGACCGCAGTGGAAGCTGAAGTAGAGCATCTCCACCGCCATGAATTTGTTGCGGACGGAGTGAAATCCCTTGGGGAGCTGAAACTTGCGGGTAAAGCGCGGCACCGCATGCTCATCGAGGCTGATCAAGTGCTCCGGACGCCGGGGCAGGCGCGGCTCCGTTTTGCGCAGCAGCCGCTGCACCGATTCCGGAGGAGCCTGGCGCAGCCAGTGACCCAGCCGAGTGCGACTGACTACGCGGCGACCGCCAGTCAGCAGCGCCAGACCGGCATCCTGCAGGGTAGAGAAGTGGAAGATGCGCTGGATGCCCAGCACCGCTTTGAAGAACAGCGACAGGACCAGGCGGGAGGCCGCGGCGCCGCTCAGGGCACCTTGGCCAAGCCAGCGACGAGCCAGGGCCTCTAGGCGGACTGCCTCTCGAAGCAGGACGAAGGCGCCGGCGAAGCTGGTGTGACCGCAAAAAGGGGGCGGGCCTGCACCCGCTGCTGTCTCAAAACTCCTAGGCTGTAGCGACGGAAGAATCGCCGCAGAGCGTGCCTCTGGACTGAGACGCCTAGCTGAGTACGAGCGAAGCGGAGCACCTGGGGCAAGGTGGCCTGGGGATTATCGACCAGGAAGCGGGCCAACGGGCCCACGTGCTCGGGGCGCAGCTTGGGCCGATGACCCGAGGGCGGACGGCGCAGTGCGGCCAGTAGCTGCTCGGCAGAGGTGTGCTTGAGGGCCGACACGGAGCGAGGCCCCAGAGACAGCGCGGCGCCCACCGCGGGGGCCGGCAAGCTCAGACCGCAGTGAAGCAGAAAGAAGCCCACCACACGCTGTAGCACCGGGACCGGCTCAAAGACGGTGAGCACTTGGAGCGCCGCAAACAAGACCCAGCGCTGCTCGGGCTCCAGAGTCTGGAGGCAGACCGAGGATTTGGCCTGCAGCGCCGAGAGAGACTGCTCACAAAGACGCTGGCGCTTGGCCAGCCGTTCTGCCCGCAACATCGGCGGGTCCATTAGCTGCGCAGCAGGGAAGCTGCAAGCGAGCCCAAGGGCGGCAGCGGGCGCTTTGGTCCTCCTGAACTATGCAGGGTTCAATGCTCCCACTTTCGGGGGAATGGGCGTTTGGTGATATCACCGTGGGCGACGAGATGATATCATCGCCTGCGCTCGCCGTCGGCTTGTTGCCCAGGGGGCGCTGCGCCGATGATGCT
>DAOMZC010001322.1:0-1955 GCA_035437965.1 Pseudomonadota bacterium | reverse complement strand
CGCGATGAATGATACGGCTCCAAATCCCCATCGCGAGAGCCTGTCTTGGACCGCCCGCTGGAACTCTCTGGACTAAAAAGTACTGGACCGGCGGACCCCGGGAGTGGACGCCAGATCGAGCTCCTCTGCGGTCATCGCGCCGGCGGCGGACCGGGCGAACGGGCGGGGCCGGGCTCCGGGACCGTCTGCTGCATGTGGATGAGGATCGAGGAAAGTACCATCCCGACAAGGAGCAGGTTGTAAACGACGATGCGCACCTCCGGCCACAGCCGGATGAACGGTGCGTAGGCCAGCGCCGGCAGCGCCAGCATGCAGTGCCGCCAGCCGACCCGCAGTCCCTCCACCGCGAACAGGCCGGCCAGCCCGATGACCTCGAAGGTGTAGTAGTCGGCGGCCTTGAAGCTGGTGAGCAGCGCGGTCAGCCGCCAGAAAAAGCCGGTCCCAAGCACCAGCAGGAAGAACGCCATCATGCGCCGGTAGCGGTGCGGATGGCGGATGGGCCACGGCGGCCAGCGCGTAAGGGCCGACGCGGTGCCCACGAGCACTACCTGAAATATCAGGCCGCGGAGCAGGCTGTCCCGGGAGTGGAGAATGACGGCCGCGGTGCCGTTGATGAACACCATCACGAGCAGTATGCCGGCCAGGGTCAGGCCGATGCGGATCCGATCGGCGCGGGTGATGAGCGGCTCCGACTCGGGACCAAGGCCCGCTTCCAGCACCGCGATCAGCTCCTGCATCGAGGCGAAGCGCGCCGCCGGGTCCTGGGCGAGCCCGCGCAGGATCGCCTGCTGCACCAGCAGCGGCACGTGGCTGGTCGGCGGCGGACAGAGGCGTCCGTCGATGATGCTCATGGCGTATTCCTCAAAGGACTGGCCGGGGAAGGGCCGCTGTCCATAGAGGGCCTCGTACAGGGAGGCGCAGAAGCTGAACTGGTCGCTCCGCTCGTCCGCCTCGGCGCCGCGGATCTGCTCGGGGGATATGTAGCCGGCGGTGCCGAGCACGACCCCGACCTGGGTGAGCCGCGGTCCCGAGCGGCCCTGGCTATTCTGACTCTGCGGCGCGGGGCTCGGCGCGGGGACGGCGCTCATTCCGGCGATCACGCGCGCCAGTCCGAAGTCGGCGACCCGCACCCGTCCGTCGCGGCCGAGCAGGACGTTGTCCGGCTTGAAGTCGCGGTGGATCAGACCGCAGCGGTGGGCGGCCAGGAGTCCGGCGGCGGCCTGCAGGTACACGCGCAGGCGCCGATCGATCTCCCGGGGCCCGACCGGACCCCCCTGGTCCTGCCACTGCGCAAGCGAGCCGCCGTCGACGATCTCCATGACGATGAAGATGCGCCCCTGGCTCTCGCCGACTTCGTATACCTGTACGACATTGGGGTGGGAGACCTTGGCCAGGGCCTGGGCCTCCTGCCGCACCCGGTCCACGGCCCTGAATGGATCGCCGGGCAGGCTGCGTACGAACTTGACGGCGACCTTGCGATCGAGATCCGGATCGTAGGCCGAGTACACCTCCCCCATGGCGCCTTCACCCAGGCGGCCGACGATGAGGAAGCGTTCGATATAGAAGCGGTCCTCCGCCGCCGGGGTCTGCGGTGCGTCGAGCTGGGGGTCATCCAGCGTGACCGACAAATCAGGACCCGCCGCTTCGAACTTACCCGCCATCCTCGAGAGTGTACCGTATCTCCTTATTTGCATCTTCGGCGCCGTGAATCCGAGAAGCGGCGCGGTCCTGTCTTGCGCCGCAGCTCTGATTGGGCTATCCAGCCGCTATCGTCATCACGGAGAATCCATGTCGCGGGCCAGGCTGGTGGTTGCGATCGGAGTTGTCGTCTTTGCGCTCGCCGCAGCGGCCGGGCTGCTGCTCTTTGCCGATCCTCGGCAGACGCCGGTGGCGCCCGGGACCGCGGCACCGCCGGTGGCGCCCGTGGCGACGGCCCCGGTCGAGCGGCCCGCGCC
>DAOMZC010001321.1:0-1957 GCA_035437965.1 Pseudomonadota bacterium | reverse complement strand
CCAGCTCGGGGCGCAGGTCGGCTACCGGCGCGAGCTCGTCGAGGCGGGGGTCGACGCGGTGGTCAGCGTGGCGCAGGGCTTCAACCTCGATGGGTACGGGGCGGCGCGGCTGCGCAGCGTGCACGCCGAAGAGGCGACGCTCGATGCCGAGGCCACCGCGGCGCGCCTGCGGCAGCGGCTCGTGAGCGCCCGCAGCTGGACCACGCTGTGGGGCGCCACCACGGCGCAGCGCGAGGCCGAGATCGAGGTCGGCGTGATGGGCGAGCTCCTCACCCGGATCGAGCGCGGCGCGCAGGCCGGGGCCTTCATCCAGGTCGATGTCACCGAGGCCCGGGCCTACCTCGCCGAGGCCCGGCTGCAGGCCCTGACCGTCGAGGGCGAGGTCTTCGAACTCGGCCTCGAGCTGGCGCGCAGCGTCGGCCGCGCCACCGAAGCGCCGCTGACCCCGGACGGCCCGCTGCCCGAGCCGCCGCTGCCCGAGCTGTCCAAGGCGGTGCGCGACCACCTGCTCACCCTGGCCGGCGAGCTGCCCGAGCCGCGCGCCCGCCGCCTGCTGAGCGAAGGCGAGCGCCTGCGCGCCGCCGAGACCCGGGCCCAGCGCGGGACGCAGCTGACGCTCGGCGCGCAGTGGGTGCACGAGCCGTCGGCGCCCAGCACCATCCTGGGGACGCTGACGCTGCAGCTGCCGATCTTCGATCACGGTGAGCGCGAGCGCGCCGACGCCCTGGCCAGCGCCGAGCGCCTCCACGGCGCGGCCGCCGACGCCCTGCTGTCCGCCAAGACCGAGCTCCTCTCAGCTCTGCACGAGCTCGAGCACAGCCGTGAGATCTACGAGCACCTGACCACCAGCGTGCTCCCCGCCAGCGAGACCAACCTGCGGCTGCGCGAGCGCCTGCTGCAGGCCGGCGAAGCCACGGTCCTGGAAGTCCTGCTGGCGCGGCGCAGCCTGGCGGCGATCCGCGGCCGCGCCGCCCGCGCCCGGGCCGCGCTCAGCTTCGCTCGCTACAAGCTCTGGCTGTACTTTCAGCAGCTCGGAGTCACCGACGCCACAGCGGGCAGTAGGAGCCCGTCGGAGGGACCTGATGAACGCAGGTAGCAGGCCAGAGACTCGGCACCCGGCAACTTCCCGGCCCGCCGCCCGCCGGAGATCTTCGGGTGGACTTTCCTTTGCGGCGAGCGCGGCGCTGCTGCTCCTGTCCTGTGGCAAGCCGCCCCCACCGCCGGCGGCGGCGCCGTCCGCCGGCCCGCCGGCGCGACCGACCAGCGCGGCGGCTCCCTGGGTCAAGGTGCGCCCGGGGCTGGGTATCCCGCTTTACGAGGTCCCGGCCCAGGTCCTGTCGGCTCCGGGCTCGGTCGCCGAGATCATGGCGCCGCTGCGCGCGCAGGTGCTGGCGATCCAGGTCCGCCCCGGTCAGCGCGTCGCGGCGCTGGCGCCGCTGCTGACGGTCCTCATGCCCGAGGTCCTGCGCGCCGCCTTTGCCCACCAGGGCGCTGGCCTGCGCCTGCAGGCCTATAGCCAGCGCCGCGAGCAGCTCCTGCAGCTCAAGGGTGAGGGCCTGCTGCGGCTCGCCGAGCTGGCCGAGACCGAAGCCCGCATCGCCGAGGCCCGCGCGGCCCAGCTGGAGGCCCAGGCGCTGCTGCAGGTCGCCGGCATTGCTCCCGGCGAGGCGGCGGCGCTGGGCAGCCGCGAGGGCCGGATCATCCTGCGCAGCCCGATCGCCGGGGTAGTGACCAGCGTCAGCGCCGCGCTCGGCCAGGTCGCCGATGGCGGCGGGCCGCTGGTCCGGGTGGTGGGCCGCAGCGAGCCGCGCGTCGAGGCCCGCCTGCCGCCGACGCTCCCCGATCGGGTGAGCTTCGAGCTCCTGCTGCCCGGCGGCGCCCGCCGAGCGCTGCGACTCATCGAGCGGGCCCCGCTGGTCGATAGTCGCGACGGCACCGCTCTCGCCTGGCTGGTACC
>DAOMZC010001320.1:0-1959 GCA_035437965.1 Pseudomonadota bacterium | reverse complement strand
ACGCGCCTGCCGCGGCTCCCGCAGCAGCTGGTCACGGCGCAGCGGCGGTGCGCCAGGCGCTGACGCCCAATACGCGCAAGCTCTTGCGCGAGCAGGGGCTCGATCCGGCCTCGGCGGTCCTTGGCGCGGTACCCCAGCCGGCCGCCGCCCCGACGACCGCGCCGGCTGCCCCTGCGCCGCGCCCGGGCGGAGCCGAGGAAGTGGTGCCGATGTCCCCGCTGCGCAAGCGCATCGCCGAGCGCCTCGTCGAAGCCCAGCACAGCGCCGCCATCCTGACGACCTTCAATGAGGTCGACATGAGCTACATCATGGCGCTGCGCAGCAAGTACCAGGACGAGTTCACCAAGAAGCACGGCATCAAGCTCGGCTTCATGTCCTTCTTCGTCGCCGCCTGCGCGCGCGGCATGCAGGAGTTCCCCGGCCTCAACGCCGAGGTGCGCGGCGACGCCATCGTCTACAAGAAGTACTACGACTTCGGCATCGCCGTCGGCGGCGGCAAGGGCCTGGTCGTCCCGGTGCTGCGCGGCGTCGACAAGCTGAGCCTGGCCGAGATCGAGCGCGGCATCGCCGAGATGGCGCAGAAGGCCAAGGAAAACAAGCTCCAGCTCGCCGACCTGGCCGGCGGCACGTTCAGCCTGAGCAACGGCGGCGTCTACGGCTCGATGATGTCGACCCCGCTGCTCAACATGCCGCAGACCGGCATCCTCGGCATGCACAACATCATCCGCCGCCCGATCGCCGTCGGCGACAACATCGAAATCCGGCCGATGATGTACCTCGCGCTGTCCTACGACCACCGCGTCGTCGACGGCCGCGAGTCGGTCTCGTTCCTGATCAAGGTCAAAGAGCGTCTTGAGCAGCCCGAAAAGCTCCTCCTCGGGATCTGAGCTGCCCGCATTCCCAAAATATTTTCCCCGTCGTTGACAGCTGGTTTTACCGTGTGATAACCAAGCGCCCGCATCTTGTTGTGCGTGCCCCTACTTAAGGAGTCCACCATGCCCACCCCCAAGAACGCGATCGAGCTGTTTGATGTCCAGATGCCGGAAGCCATTTCCAAGGCGCCCGACAAGGCCAAAGAGGTCGGGGCGGTCTACGTGTTCAAGATCACCGGCGAGGGGGGCGGCGAGTGGACCGTCGACCTAAAGTCGGACAAGCCGTCGATCAGCAAGGGCGTCCTGCCCGGCGCCAACTGCACCCTCGAGGTCGCCCACACCGACTTCATCGACATGCTGACAAACCCCGCCAAGGGCATGCAGCTGTTCATGCAGGGCAAGCTGCGCGTCACCGGCGATCCCATGCTGGCGATGAAGCTGCAGAAGCTGTTCTCGCTGGCGTAGGCCGCTGCGGTCGCGCCGAGCCTGACCTGCGTTATGGGACATGGGAGACGATAAATGGCGCGTCCGCTCGATGGCATCCGGGTCCTGGATCTCTCGCGGCTCCTGCCCGGACCTTTTTGTACCCTGATCCTCTCGGATCTCGGCGCCCGCGTCGATAAAGTCGAAGATACGCACGTCGGGGACTACCTGCGGTTCATGCCGCCGGTGTTCCCGGCGGGTGGCGCGGCGGCGGGGCTGTCCGGGCGCTATGCGGCGATAAACCGCGACAAGCGGTCGCTGTGCCTGGATCTGAAAAACCCCGCCGGGCGCGCCGCGCTGCTGCGGCTGCTCCCGCACTATGACGTCCTTCTAGAAAGCTTCCGGCCTGGGGTGCTCGCGCGCCTGGGCCTCTCGGTGCAGACGCTGCACGAGCACAACCCGCGCCTGGTCGTGTGCGCCATCTCCGGCTATGGCCAGGACGGGCCGTACAGCGACCGCGCCGGGCATGACCTCAACTACTGCGCGCTCGCCGGGGTGCTCGGGCTGTCCGGTCCGAGCCCAGAGGCGCCGCCGCACCCGCTGCCCATCCAGCTGGCCGATCTGGGGGCCGGCGGGCTGTGGGCCGCGGTCGGGACGTGCGGCG
>DAOMZC010001319.1:0-1960 GCA_035437965.1 Pseudomonadota bacterium | reverse complement strand
GCCGAGCGGCAGCCAGCCGAGGGCCACCGCCTCGTCCGGCTCCCGCTGCAGGGCGAGCAGGGCCGCCGGCAGCCGCGCCGCCAGCGCCGGCGGCAGGACCTCGGCGGCGCGCCGACCGAGGATGAACGACAGCGGGCGGCCGAGCAGCCCGTCGAGGTTGGCGCTGCCGGCGAGCACCGTCAGCTCGGACGCCCGCAAGATGAGCAGCGCCCCGATCGGCTGGCTGACACCCGGCCGCACGGACGGACCTCCCTCGCTTGGTTCGGCGGGCGGCGGGGCGAGCGGTGGGCGCAGGGTCATTGGCATCCGTTGCCTCAATGGCAGTAAAGGCGCGGGTTCCTAATAACCAGAATTACAAATGAAAACGATTAATTAGCCGACCCTGGCGAGCGCTGAAGATCCGACATTCTCTCGTCGCCAATTTTCCACTTGGAACTTTCACTGCCCAAGCTAGATTTCTATTTATATGGAGAACTGAATTTCCCACATACAAGTCCATCTACATATATATATTACTATCTATCGGTCTCTATGGTCCAGTCTTACGTATGAATACCTGCGGCCCTCGCGAGAGCCGGCAAGTCGTGCCATGCTGCGGGGCCATGAGACCTAACCTGCTCGTCGCCCTCACCTGGGTCCTGCTCGGCTGTTCGGCGCCGCCGCCGCCGGCCTGGCGGGTGGTGACCCCGGAGCCGACCGGCTGGCTGCTCGCCGTCACCGCCACCGCCGAGCGGATCCTCACCGCTGGCGGGCAGCCCGGCAGCGGGCCCGGCCGCCCCGGCCAGGGCGTCATCACCACTGTGAGCGGGGTCGCGCCGGCGGTGGTGCAGCGCCAGCCGAGCCCGCAGCCGGGGATGCTGTGGTGGGTCCACGAGCTGCCCGGCGGCGTTGCCTGGTTCGCCGGTGAGAACGGGTCGGTGGTGCGCTACGCCGAGGCCCTGCCCGGCCCGCCCGAGCTGCGCGCCGTGCCCACGAGTACGACCGCGACATTATATGGAGTGTGGGCGCTGTCCGATGACGACGTGTGGGCGGTGGGCGGTGACGACGGGCAGCCGGGGGTCATCCTCCACGGCGACCGCAGCGGGCTGACCGTCGACACCACCGCCCCTACGGTCGGCTCGCTGTTCAAGGTCTTTGCGACGAGCGGCCAGCTCTTCGTCGTCGGCAGCGGTGGGGTCATCCTGCGGCGCAGCGGCGGCGCCTGGACCCGCGACCCGACGCCGACCACCGATCGGCTGCTCACCACCTGGGGCAGCGGGCCGACCGACGTCTTCGCTGTAGGCGGCCTGGGCGACGGCCAGGCGCTCCACTTTGACGGCCAGGGCTGGACCCTGTTACCGCAGGGCGGCCTGGAGGCGCTGGCCGGCCTGACGGTGGCCGAGGACGAGGTGCTGGTCACCGGCCAGCGCGGCCTCATCGCCACCCGGGCGCGGGCCGCCGCCGACTCGGCTCCCTGGCAGCGCGCCGTGACCCCGACCGAGCTCGATCTGCACGCCGCCTGCGCCGTCGGCTCGACCCGCTTTGCGGTCGGCGGCAACCTCAGCCAGTACCAGCTGCAGCCGCCCCAGGGCGTCCTCCTGCAGCGCGGCGGCCCCGACCGCCAGGTCACAAATTAACTACATTTCCCGCCCCAGAGCCCCTGAGAGGGAAGTCGGCTCGAGGTGAGCCGCCCCGAGGCGGCGGACGAGCCAGTCGGGCAGCGGCTGCCCGGCGCCGCGCGCCCGCAGCGCCGACAGGTCGACGCTGTTATAGCTATGGATGAACAGCACCCGCTTGCCGTCGAGGCGCCCGGCGTCGGCGTCGGCGAGCAAGGCGGCGAGGGTCTTGCCGGTATAGGTCGGCTCGAGCTGCAGGCCCGCCGCGGCCGCCCGCTTCATGGCCAGCAGCCCGGCGGGGGTCGGATGGGCGTAGCCGCCGCCGACCCAGCGGCCGTCCAGGCGCAGCTGCGGGCGGGGCGGCA
>DAOMZC010001318.1:0-1961 GCA_035437965.1 Pseudomonadota bacterium | reverse complement strand
GCCCGAGACCGGCCGGCCGGCCAGCGTCAGCAGGCGCGCCGCATACAGCTTGGCCACCGCCCCCAGCCGCAGCAGCAGGTCGTGCGGCGGCTCCGCCTCCTGGTCGAGGATATCGAGCACATCCAGCACCGACCGCTGGCCGTCGAAGAGCTGCAGCACCTCGCGCAGCTCGACGGACAGCGCCTCGGGACGCAGCGCCCCCGCCGCCCCCCCCAGCGTCGCCGGCGCGAGCGCCGAGGTCAGCGGCGGCAGGGCCGCGCACAGCCGGTTCCACTCCTCCAGGAAGCGCATCGCCTCCATGAGCAGCCCGGGGGTGCTCATCTCCATCCGCGCCGGCCGCACCACCGTCAGCAGCTCGACCCGATACTCGCCGCCCTGGAAGGTCAGGATGCGGTAGAGCGCCTCGGTGCCGCGCAGCCGCCCGAGCTCGGCGTCGACGACCACCCCGCCCGAGAAGTACACCACGGCGCGCTGCCCGCGCCCGCTCTGGCAGTAGGCGATGCCCGACTTGCGGCCAAGCTCCATCGTCTGCAGCAGATCGAGCAGCGCCGTCCCCGACAGCGCCCCCGCGAAGCGCGCCCGGCCGCTGGTCGGCGCCTTGCCCGCCGGCCCGTCGCCGCGCTGCGCCTGCTTCTCCAGCAGCAGCTCGACCCGGCTCAGCGCCTCCTTCAGGAACACCGGCTTGGTCAAAAAGTCGCTCACCCCGAGCTGCACCGCGCGCAGCTTCTGCGTCGCGTCCTCGCCGTCGAGGAGGAAGATGAACGGCAGGTGCGCCCACTCGGGCCGCTGCTGCAGCCGCGCGTACAGCGCGAAGCCGTCCACCTCGCCGATCGCCGTGTCGACGAGCAAGATGTCTGGGACCTCGACCTCCAGCTGGCCGAGCGCATCGAGCCCGCTGGTCGCCGTCCCCACGCGGTAGCCGGCCTGCTTCAGGCTCACCTCAAGGAGGCGCAGCGAACGAGTGTCTCCGTCGACGATCAGGACTTTGTTCTGCACGGACCCTTCTCCGCCAAGCCGCGCCGGCGCAAGAGCCCGGGCAGGCTAAGTGTCAAAAGTTCTTCAGACTCGGCCGCATCTACCACGCTCGCGAGCGGCGGCAGTGTACACCGCTTCACCCGAGCCGCCGAATTTGGTCAAAACGGCGGCGGCCCGCCGGCCCCGATTGAGCTGGTCGACCTGGTCGCCTCGGTCGCCGGGCTCGCCGGGCCGCGGGGGAGCGGCTAGGGGTTACTCGTGCCGGCGCGGCCGTAGCGGTCGTCCAGCCGCACCACGTCGAGGAGCTCGGGCGTGCTCACCTCGACCACCTCGGTGTCTTCGAGCGCGATCATGCGGTGGCGGATGCCGGGGGAGATATGAAACGGCACCCGCGGCCCGAGGTCGGTCACCTGCGGCTTCTGCCCGGCCTCGTAGTGCTCGAAGCGCAGGTGGCCGGTGAGGACCATGATGGTCTCGTCCTTGACCTTGTGGTACTGCAGCGACAGCTGCTCGCCCTTTTTGATGTGCAAGATCTTGCCGACGTAGACCGGGGTCTCGGCCCAGATGAACTCGTGACCCCAGGGTTTCTTGACAATGCGCATGGCGCTTTTTCTCGCCTTGTCACCCACAAGTCAACGATCTGGGAACGATTGGGCAACGATCTGGCAACGATCTGGCACCGTTCGGCACCGTTCGGCACCGTTCGGCACCGATTCGGCCCTGACCGGTTACGACCTGGCCCCGACCTGGCCCCGACCTGGGCCTACTGTCGGCTACCCTGGGACTGGCCCCAAAGACCAGGCGCCGGTCCGCCAGCGACGAGTAAGTGGTCGGGCTGCTAGCCGCCCAGGTGAGCGTGATAGCATGTCGTTTACTCCATTGACTACGCTATGGAAGGGCGCGATGGGAACGGCCGCGACCTCGCAGGGGGCAGGCTGACCCGTGGCCAAGGAACCTGAGAAGCGGTGCTTCGCCTGCCCGGCGAG
>DAOMZC010001317.1:0-1962 GCA_035437965.1 Pseudomonadota bacterium | reverse complement strand
GGGGCTGCGGCCCAACGAGCGCGGGCTGCCGGCGTCGGGGCGCACGGCGCGCCGGGGGCGCTCGGGCCTGCAGGTGCTCTTGTGGGCGGTGGCGGGGATCCTGCTGTTCTGCTGCCTGGGGCTCCTCGGGCTCTTGTGGTACCGCCAGCAGCAGGGGGAGCAGCCGGCCGCGGTGGTTCGCTGGCTCGTGTCGAGCGTCCCATCAGAGGCCGAGCTGCTCGACGAGAGCGGACGCTCCCTCGGGCGGACGCCGCTGACCCTGGAGAGGCCGCGCGGCGAGGGTGAGGTGACGCTGGTCCTGCACCACGACGGGTACCTCGATCAGCGGCTGACCTTCTCGCGTGAGCTCGACTCGGTGCGCACCGAGCGCCTGGTCGCGCTGCCCAGAGGCTCCGCTGGAGCTGCCGGTAATCCGGGGGTGGAGGAGCCCGCCCCGGCGGCCCTGTTGCCCGATCTGCGGACCCAGATGCCCGACGGGATGGAGCCGGGGGATCAGCGGACGGGCGGCACCGGCGACTGAGGGCCCGGGCGCGCCGCCGGTCGCTGCGGGCCGCTACTCGGCGCCGGGACGCAGCCGATCCTGCAGGAAGCCGCGCAGCCCGCGGGCCCAGGTGCGCAGCCGGCGCCCACCGGTGAGCGCGTGATACCCGAGCCGGCCCCCGAGGTGGCGGTGGGCGATGAGCAGCTCGCGCGAGGGCTGCGGGACGGCGCGAAAGTGGCTCTTGTAGGGCTCGTCGCCGCGCAGGAGATCGAAGCCGCGCACGCCCTGCGCAAGGGCATGGCGCAGCGTCGCCACGAGCATCATCCGGCCCGGCTCGACCGCGAGCTCCGTTGGCTCCAGCCCCGACTGATAGACGTACAGCGTCTCACCGGCCTGCGCCCCGTACTGCGCCGCCACCGGCCGCCCCTTCACCTCCAGCCAGGCGAGCCAGAGGCGCCCCTTCTGCAAGAGCAGCTCGGCCGCCTCGCGGTGAAACTCCAGCACCTTAGGTGAGGCGAACAGGCCGCGATCGCCGAGCTGATTGCGCCGCCGCTGGTGCAGGTGGACCAGGAGGTCGAAGGCCGCCGGCAGCTCGCTCGCCGAGCGGACCACGTGGAGCGTGGCGCGCAGGGCCTGGCCGCGGCGCTCGATGCGGCGGGTCTGGCTGCGGTGGCTGCGCGACAGGGTGGCCAGGTACTGGTCCCAGCGCCGCTGCACGTCGGCCTCTGCCGCGGGGCCGGGGGCGCCGGCCGGGCAGGGGAGGGTGATGCGCCAGCAGCGCGGCCCGGGCTGCTCGGCGACCGCATGAGCGCGGGCGCGCAAGAGGGTGCCGAGCGCCGCCAACACCGGATCGGCGGGGTCCTGGCCCTCCAGCCGCACCAGGTCCCAGCCGGCGGCCCTCCGGGCGGTAGTCAGGTAGTGGGCGAGCGCCGCGGCGACCTCCGGCTCGCGCCCCGGCAGGCAGGGCACGCCCAGGTAGTCCGAGCAGATCGCGCCGTCGCCAAGCGCCCGCACCACCCGCCCGAGCGGCGTGCGCTGGCGGTACCACGGGGCGACCGCGACCAGCGTGTCCTCGTCGAAGCAGGCCAGCGTGTACAGCTCGACGCCGCGCTCGCGGCGGCAGTGGCGCCAGCACGGCGCGAGCCATTCCCAGCTGCGGAACGGAACGCCGCGATCCAGGAGCCGCCACGGCTCGCGCAGGGCGGTGAGCTGTTCGAGGGTTGAGACGTGCTTTACGTGCATCGGCTTGGCGTTGCGGCGCCCAATGTAGCGCACGTTGCGGCGCCGCGGTCACCAGACCCCGACCCGGGGCGGCTCAGCGGCGGCGCTCCTCGACCGTCTGGATGCGCGCCCCGAGCGCGGTCAGGCGGGCGGCGATGCGCTCGTAGCCGCGCTCGATCTGTCCGACGGCGTTGATCGTGCTGGTGCCGCGCGCGCACAGCGCCGCCAGGAGCATCGCCATGCCGGCGCGGATGTCCGGT
>DAOMZC010001316.1:0-1962 GCA_035437965.1 Pseudomonadota bacterium | reverse complement strand
GTCGACCATCATGCAGCGGCAGGGCGGCAAGGCCCCGGCGATGCAGCCGCTGGAGCCGGGCAAGATCCTCGTCGGCCGCTACCGGGTCCACCGCCAGATCGGCCGCGGCGCGATGGGCGCGGTCTACGAGGTCGAGCGGACCAGCGACGGCAAGCGGCTTGCCGCCAAGCTGCTGTCGACCCGCGCCGACAAGGCGTCGCTGTTGCGCTTCACGCGTGAGGCCCAGATCATGTCGCGGCTGTCGCACAAGAACCTCATCGGCATCGCCGATATCGACATGACCGCTGGTGGGGTGCTGTTCATCGTGCTCGAGCTGGTGGCGGGCGGGTCGCTGCTGACGCTCCGCCACCGCTACGGCGACACCCGCTGGGCGCTGTGCGTGCTGCGCCAGATAAGCGACGCCCTGGCGGCGATTCACCAGGCGGGGATAGTTCACAGGGAACGCTGCGGTCGCGCCGCTGCCGACGCGGCGGCCGGCGCGCCGTAGGGGCGGGAAAAGCCGCGGAACGGCGCGGCGGCGGTCCTCACCGGAAACGCTGGCGGCGCGGGCGGCGATTGCCTGGCTGACGCTGGGCGCCGGCGGAATCGCCTGGGGGATAGCGCCTTGTCAGAGCAAGGGTCTCCCTCTACCCTGTCCCGGGCTTCGGGACAGGGGTGGAGGAGCGGGGATTTTAGGGGGGCTTGAGGCGAGAGAGAGGGGAGAGGCTGACTACTTCGCCGCGGGCGCCGCGGGCGCCGCCGGCTTGCGGATCAGCTGCTTGCGCGGCGGCTGCGGCTTGGCCGGCTGCTTGGCCGGCTGCTTGCCCTGCTGACGGCCCGGCGAGCTGTCAGTCGTATCCGGCGACGCGATGTCCGCCGGCTTGGCCTCTTCCACGTTCGCGTCCACGGCCGGATCCAGGACGCGGAACTCGACGCGGCGGTTGGCGGCGCGGCCCGGCTGGGTGGTGTTCTCACGGATCGGCTTGGTCTGACCGTAGCCGTGCGCCTCGAGCCGGTCGGCGGAGATGCCCTGCAGGACCAGGTACTTGACGACGCTGTGGGCGCGCCGCTGCGACAGGTCCAGGTTGTGCGCTGCGCCGCCGCGGTCGTCGGTGTGACCGTGGACGCCGAGCTTCTTGATCTCCGTCGCGTGCTTCATGACGGTGGCCACCGCCTGCAGAACCGGGAAGCTCTGCGGGAGGATGACATCCTGGTCGGTGGCGAAGAACACCGGCTTTAGGATCTTCAGCTGACCACCGCTCATCGCCACCAGGCCACCCGGGCAGCCGTTCTTCTTCGGATCGGGATCCGGAGCTCCCGGCTTGTCGGGACAGGCGTCGTCCTTGTCGGGCACCAGGTCGCGGTCGCGGTCGGGCAGCGGACAGCCGATGCGGTCCGGATCGGGGTGGATGCCCGCCGGAACCTCGGGGCACTGATCCACCGGATCGAGGATGCCGTCCTTGTCACGATCACCGGCCGGGCAGCCGCGGCGCGCCGGGTCGGGCGTCTGGCCCTGCGGCGTGTCGGGGCAGATGTCGTCCGGATCAAGCACGCCGTCACCGTCGCGGTCGCCGATCGGGCAGCCCAGGCGCGCCGGGTCGGGCATCGGGCCCATGTGCACGTCGGGGCAGATGTCCTGCGGATCGGGCACGCCGTCCTTGTCGCGGTCGGGCAGCGGACAGCCGCGGCGCTCGGGATCGGGGTACTGGCCCATCGGGACATCCGGGCACACATCCTCCAGATCCATCACACCGTCGCCGTCACGATCGGTCGGCGGGCAGCCGTTGGTCGCCCGGTTGCCGGTGCGCACGCCCTTGACGGTCACGCAGGCGTCCTCGTCGTCGTAGATGCCGTCCCGATCGGTGTCGGGGCGGTTGTCGCGGATGGGGGCATACGCCAGGCGCAAGAGCACCCGCCCGTCCGGCGTGCCGGGCTGCCGGAGCACCCCGAGCCCACCGGCCAGGCCGATCTGAATCAGCTTGG
>DAOMZC010001315.1:0-1965 GCA_035437965.1 Pseudomonadota bacterium | reverse complement strand
CAGCCGGGGTGGCACATGCTGCCCGAGCGCTCGCAGCGCGAGGCGGTGGTGATCTTCGAGCACTTCCTGCTCCTGCACCTGCCGCAGCTCGCCCGCGACGAGCCGCGCGCCACCCCCACCGGCCCGCTGCCGCTCCTGACGGTCAAGCAGATGCAGGGCCAGGCGCCGCTCGACTCGCCGCCGACCGCCAAGCACGAACCCGACACCCGCCTGCAGCTGGCCCGCACCGTGCTGGCCGAGCTCGTCGAGGTGTACCTGGGCGCGCCGCGCCTGGTCCGCCACCAGATCGACCGCATCTCGCGCCGCCTGTTCGAGCAGTACTGGCAGCACTCGCCCGCCAACGCCGCCCCCGACGAGCTGCCGAGCAGCGACCCCACCATCGACCAGCCGCCGCCCGAGCTCAAGCGCCTGCTCAACGTGCGCAGCCTGCGGGCGCGCGACTACGCGACCTCGCTGACCGCCGAGGCGGCGGCGCGCCTGGCCCACATCGAGGGTGTGCCGGAGAGCGACCGCCCCAAGCTCGACGAGAACAACGAGGTGGTGATGCGGGTCCTGCGCGCCATCGGCCTCATCGAGGAGCTGCGCCTGGACCGCTTCTCGATGGAGCTGGAGCGCCTGGACCTGGTGGCCACCGCGATCGACCCGCTGGTGCCGAGCGGCACCGGCATCATCGCCCCCACCCTGGAGTGGCCGAGCCGCAGCTGGATCGTCGGCATCGGCCGCCGCGGGGCGCTGCGCGTCGAGCCGATCGAGCCCGCCCAGAACGGCGCGGCGCGCTCCAGCACCTCCGGCGAGATCGATACCGGCCCGCCGCCGCTCGACTGGCCCTGGCAGCCCACCACCGCCGGGCAGGACGTCCAGGTCCCGGGCAGCGTGCGCTTCATCGAAGTCCGCCGGCTGTGGCAGGAGGGCGAGGACTTCCTGCCGGCGGTGATCGTCGGCATCGACGAGGCGGGCGACACCAAGCTGCTCGTCTACAGCCTGCTCGGCAGCGGCGAGACCGTCCTGCGCGGCGAGGCGCGCTGCGGCGGCAGCGGCGCCGAGCCCATCGGGTTCGACCTGCACCTGAACCCGAGCGACGAGGCGGCCAGCCTCATCCCCCCGAGCTCGCCGGGCGTCAGCGAGACCGCCGAGTCGGCCCGGCGGCCGGCGCCGAGCCGCGAGACCCTGATCCTGCGCGTCCCCGGCACCGGCGAGCGCGGCCGCCCGAGCGTCCTCGCCGTCGACACCCAGGGCGGCCACCTGCGGGTGCGGGCGCACGTGCTGCCGGCCGAGCTGCTCGCCGTCATCTCGAACAGCGCCGGTTCGCTGCACATCACCTCGGCGCGCGTCTCGCTGCGCCGGCCGGGGTACAAGTCGCTCTCGGTGCCGGCGCCGGCGGCGACCAGCTGCGCCGCGCTCGCCGACGGCGCCACCCTGGCGGCGGTGGGCACCAGCACCGGCCAGGTCCAGGTGTTCGGCATCGAGGGCGAGTCGCTGCGCCTGATGTCGCAGCATCTGTTTCCCAAGGGCATCTCGGCGCTGTGCTTCATCCCCGAAGGAGTGTTCGGGGTGCCCTGCCTGGCGCTCGGCACCGAGGACGAGCAGGTGCACATCCTCGCCGTCGACTTCCGCCACGACGGGCAAGAGCTGGTGCGCCTGGCCGCCGGCGGCACCCCGCAGCGCATGATGTGCCGGCCGCTCGTCGAGGGGGGCTACCGGCTGCTCATCCTGCTGCAGGGTGGGGTCCTTACCAGCTGGGAGGCCCACCCGCAAGACGAGCACCTGCAGAACATCGAGCGGCTCCTGGATCTCGGCAGTCGCGCCGCCGGCTCGCGCGCCAACGTGCTGCGGGCGGCGATGCGCGGCCAGGGTCCGCACATCCGCGCCGTCGCCCTGCGCGAGCTCCTGCGCCAGGTGCGCGAGGGGCGCATCGCCGGCTCGATCGTCACCCCGGGGATGACCTCGTCCGAGGTCAAGCCCGGC
>DAOMZC010001314.1:0-1969 GCA_035437965.1 Pseudomonadota bacterium | reverse complement strand
CGCTTCCGCCTCGGGCGACCGGTCCTTGCGCGCCGCGGGGGGAGCCGCGGGGGGAGGTGCCGGCCGGGACGCCGAGCGGGGCGCACTCGGTGCCCGCGGGGCGTCGAGGTCGTCATCGTCAACCTGGAGAGAGCGGCTGCCGGTCGCCAGGGCCCCCGAGTTGCTCGCTCCTGTCTTATGGGCGGAGCTTGGCGCTGCCGGGGATCGCTTCTTGGGCCGGCTCGCGGATGTCTTGATGGGAGGGGGCGGGGGAGGGGGGCTCGCGGTGACCTTGTCGGCGCTGCCCGGCACACCGCCGATCATCTTCGTCTCGGCGGCGCCCGGCTTGGTCGGCAGGGTGAACTGCTCGGTGATGATCGGCGGCGCGGCAGCGAAAGCCGGCGCGGCCGCCGCGGGTGCCGCGGCCGGTGCAGAGCGCGAGAAGCGGACGAGCAGCAGCGCCGCGCAGAGCACAAACGAAAGACCACTGAAGATCAACCAGGCGCGTTGTGTGCCTGACACAGCTTGCATCATCCCACTCCTTGCGGCTGAGCGCGGTCTCTCGGCGGGGCTGCCGACCCGGGTTTCACCCGCTGCGGCCTTCGTCTAGCGTACCACAGCCCCTGCCGGCCCGAGCAGCCGCGCTGCCGCGGTTGCGATCACGCAACCGGGCGCGACGCCGAGCAAAAACGGGACCCCGGCCGGACGGCCGATTGCGCTATCGTGGAGCCGTGACCGCTCAAAATGAACCCTCGTCCCCTCCCGCCGCCGCGCCCAGCAGCGACAGCGGGTCCCGCTTGCTCGACGAGCTGCGCTGGCGCGGCCTGTTCCACCAGGTGACGCACGAGCCGGAGCTCCTTGCCCACCTCGGGCAGTCGTCGCGCGCCGCCTACGCCGGCTTTGACCCCACGGCCGACTCGCTGACCATCGGCAACTTCGTCCCGATCAAGCTCCTTATGCACTGGCAGCGCGCCGGGCATCGGCCGATCGTGCTGCTCGGCGGCGGCACCGGCCTTATCGGCGATCCCTCGGGCAAGTCGGCCGAGCGGCAGCTCATGACCCGCGAGCTCGTCGAGCACAACGTCAGCGCGCAGCGCCGCATCTTCGAGCGCCTCATCGATTTCTCGGGTGCGACCGGGGCCCAGCTGCACAACAACCTCGACTGGCTCGGGCAGCTCAGCTTCATCGACGTGCTGCGCGATGTCGGCAAGCACTTCTCGGTGAACGCGATGATGCAGCGCGACTCGGTGCGCGACCGCCTGCACAACCGCGAGCAGGGAATCAGCTACACCGAGTTCAGCTACATGATCCTGCAGGCCTACGATTTCGTGCACCTGCGGCGGCAGCACGGCGTGACGGTGCAGCTCGGCGGCAGCGATCAGTGGGGCAACATCCTCAGCGGCTGCGACCTCATCCGGCGCTTCATGCCCGAGGGGCACAACGACGCGTTCGGCCTGACCGCGCCGCTCATCACCCGCGCCGACGGCGGCAAGTTCGGCAAGAGCGAGGCCGGCGCGGTGTGGCTGTCCCCCGAGCGGACGAGCCCCTACGCGTTCTACCAGTTCTGGCTCAACACCGACGACAACGATGTGATCTGTTACCTGAACGTGTTCACCTTCTTGTCGCGGGACGAGATCGCCGAGCTCACCGCCGCGCACGCCAAGGACGCCGGCAGCCGGCCCGCCCACCGCGCCCTGGCGCGCTGCATGACCGAGCTCCTCCACGGCAGCGCCGAGCTGAAGCTTGCCGAGGCTGCCGCGCAGGCCCTGTTCTCCGGCGAGATTGCCGCCCTGCCCGAGGCCACCCTGACCGAGGTCTTCGCCTCGGTGCCGACGAGCGAACACGACAAGACACAGCTCGCCACCGGCCTGCCCCTGGTCGAGCTCCTGGCCCAGACCACCCTGGTCAAGTCCAAGCGCGAGGCGCGCGAGTTCCTGCAGAGCGGCTCGGTCTCGCTCAACGGCCGCAAGGTCGGCCCGGACGACAAGGC
>DAOMZC010001313.1:0-1970 GCA_035437965.1 Pseudomonadota bacterium | reverse complement strand
TGTTCCAGCCGTAGCCGCCCTGCCCGGCAGGGTTCCCGCCGCGCCGGCGAAACACCGGAGCTTTGCCACCGCCTGTTAAGAGCACCTAACAAAATCGTAGCGAGGATGGCCAGCCGCGGTACCTGGCGCGCGGAGCGGCCTTTGGGCCCGTGAGCACGGCAGGTGCCGTGAATGGACACCGGACACCGCAGCAGGTTTTGTTAGGTGCTCTAAGTCGCGGCGCCGCGCCCGACTGCTAGCGCCAGGATCGTCACCAGCTCCGCCGTGTCGTTGTGGACTGTCGCTCCGGGCGGCGCGAGCTCCTGCGGTCCGAGCTGCGCGGTCTGCTCACCCCAGCTTGCTCGTGGATGCCCTTTCAGGACCAGGTACAGGGGTCCAGGCGCTGCGGCCTGTCCAGGCGTAAGGGAGTGAACCAGCGCGCCAATTGGGGCCAGCCCGGCGCTGACTCCCAGGTCCTGCCCGGCCAGAACGCGCGGCCACGCCGGTGCCTTGCGCTCAACCGGTGCGGGACTCGCGCTCGGGCTCCCGCTCGCGGCGCTCCCACTCGCGACGGATGCGGCGGCGGGCTCAGGGCGAGGCGGGGCGGCGAGCTCGCCGAAGGGCGGGGCGGCGGGGGCGGCCGGCTCGGCTGCAGCGGCGGGGACCTCCGGCGTCGCCGGGGTCAGGATGGTCGCCGCGGCCTTCTCGGCGGCTTCGGCGAGGAGGCCCAGGGTGGGGAGCGGCGCTCCCTTCTCGCTGGCGTCGATGTACAGCTCGCCCTCTTTGTACGAGGGATAGGCCAGGGTCACGCCCAGCTCACGCTTCAGCCGCGCGTTGTTCAGGCGCCGCCCGCGGATCGAGTTGCCGGCGCTGCGCGACTGGTGCGAGTCGGCCTGCGGCGGCTCGGGCAGGCCGAGGTGGCTGGCCAGCCAGCGGCCGTACTCGCCCTGCGGGCAGGGGTGATCGTCCCCGACGACGTAGGTCGCGCCGACGGGCGCCCGCTCGGCGGCGGCGCGGATCACCCGCACCAGATCATCGACGACGATGCGCGAAAAGTAGTAGCGCCCGCCGTCCCACAGCTTGTACTGGTTGGCGCGCAGGCGCTGGCGCACCCCGCGGGCCGGCTGGCTGGACGACAGCGCCGGCCCGTAGATCGCCGCCAGGCGCAGCACCACGACGCGCAGCCCCGCCTGCGCCACCGACTGCACCGCCGCCTCATCGGCGAGCCGCAGCGCCGCGTCGGGATCGTTGCTGGCCACCGCGGTGTCCTCATCGACCCACTCGCTGGTGAGGTGCTCTTCGCTGCGGCCGTACACCGCGCTGCTGCCGAGGTAGATGAAAGCGCGCGCGTGCATGCGCAGCGCCGCCGTCGCCGCCCGGCGCACCGCCTCGCCTTGCGGCAGGTCGGGGACGCCGGGGATGCTGTAGACCACCACCGGCCGATCGAGGCCGAGCAGCACCGGCCCGAACTGGTGCGGCCGCCCGGCGTCGAAGTACACCACCTCGGCCCCGCGCTCGCGCAGCGGCTCGAGCAGCGCCACCCGGCGCGCCCCCACCCGCACCCGCGCCCCGTCGGCAAGCAGCGACTGACAGAGCCGCGTGCCGACGTAGCCGCAGCCGAGAATCACATAGGGAGGGAGCTCCGCTTTCATCGCCATCTCCTTGCTGTCCGCTGGCCTGCCTGCGCCTTGACCGCCTCGCGATCGCCTCCCGGTTCCCGCGGAGCCGGTGCGCCCCGCAGCTTGCGGCGGCGCCGGGTCCCCAGCCAGCCCGTCAAAGCTGCGGCCTCTTAGACTTTACTACGTTGCCGGCTGCACTTGCGGACGACGCGCTACCCGAGCCGGCGGCCGCCGCCAGAAAAGCCGCTGACTGCTCCGCCCGCGAACTGCCGCCAGCCTGCCGACGATTCGGCGCCGCGCACCGCGGGGGCGAAAGTAGTGGCGGATAAGGTAAAGGAGGCGCCGGCCGCGCGCTGCCGCGGCTTGGGAAGA
>DAOMZC010001312.1:0-1972 GCA_035437965.1 Pseudomonadota bacterium | reverse complement strand
GTCTTCGCCAGCAGCAGCCGGCTGACCCGGAGCGTGGACGAGTCCGACAGCCGGTGGTTCCGACGTGCGCTGCGCTCCAAACACATGGTCGTGGGGGAATACCAGCTCAGCCGGCTCACCGGTCGGCCCACCTTCAAGTGTGCGCTCACGGCGCGTGACTCACTCGGGTCGGCGCGCGCGGTCGTGTTCGTGGCTATGGACCTCGACGGCTTCAGCCGGCTCGCCGATGGCATGCACATGCCGGAGGATGCCTCGCTGGTCCTGCTCGACCGTGATGGCGTGGTGGTGAATCGCTGGCCGCGTGCCAAGGGCTGGGAGGGACGCCACCTGCTCACGCCGGCGCAGGCGACCAGCGGGATCGCCCTGGGCCAGCGGACCGCGATGGGCGAGCGCCACACCACCGCGTACCACCCCGCCACCGCCGCGCCGAGCCACAGCCCCCACACGCCGTATATGATCGGCCGCGAGCAGAGCCCCTGCTGGCGCTGCAGCCGCCACAGCCCGCGCACATACGCCACGTGTCCGACCGCGAACGCCGCCATCCCGGCCGGCACCGAGATCGGCAGCAGCACATCCCCCATCGCTCCGAACGTCATGCCGGTAGCGATGTGGGCCGCGTAGTCGGCCGCCGGCTGCTTGCGCAGCGCCCGCTGCCAGCCCCAGCCGATGACGGTGAGCAGCCCCGAGGTGCCGAGCGCCACCCAGTGCGGCAGCCGCCGCCCGCCCGGCACCGTCGGCTTGCCGAGCGTAAACCCCGCCGTGATCGCCGCCGCCCACAGCCCACCGAGCCCGCCCAGGATCGCCTGCTTCGTCTTGCCGATGTTCTTTAGCAGCATGTTCCGATGATTCCTATTTCTCTTCCTATTTCTGTTTTTGTTACCGTTGCGGCGACCCCGCTGCGGGGCGCAGCTTGATGCCGAGCCCCGGCTGCTCCGAGAGGATCAGCTTGCCCTTGCGGACCTCCAGTCCGGCGAACGGATCGTTGCCGATGAGCAGGAAGCCATCGAGGTCGATATAGTCGACGAGCGGCGCCAGCTGCGCCGCCGCGGCGATCGCCAGGCTGCTGCTGATCATGCAGCCGAGCATCACCTTCATTCCGTGGGCGCGCGCGACGTGGATCATCCGCAGCGCCTCCCAGATGCCGCCGCACTTGTCGAGCTTTATGTTGATCCCGTCATACGCCTCGGCCAGGCGCGGGATGTCGCGCAGGTGCAGGCAGGCCTCGTCGGCGAAGATCGGCATCTCGACCTGGTCGCGCAGCCAGCGCGACTCCTCGTGCATGGTCGCCGGCAGGGGCTGCTCGATGAACTCGACGCCCTGGGTCTGCAGCCACTTGATCTTGCGCCGGGCCTCCTCCTTGCTGGGCCAGCCCTCGTTGGCGTCGACGCGCAGCGGCTTGTCGGTGACGCTGCGCACCGCCGCGATCGTCGCCTCGTCGGAGGTCAGGCCGACCTTGACCTTGAGGATCGGGAACTCGGCGGCCTCGCGCACCTTCTGCTTGGTGAGCTCGGGCGTGTCGATGCCGATCGAGAACGTGGTCAGCGGCGCCTTCTGCGGATCGAGCCCGAAGTAGCGATAAAGCGGCACCCCGAGCCGCTTGCCCACCCAGTCCATGAACGCCGCATCGATCGCCGCCTTGAGCGCCCACTGCCCCGGCAGCCGCGCCCACAGCTGGGCCATGAGCTCGCGGTGCTGCCACGGATCGCCGTTAAGGAGCAGCGGTCGCACCTCGTTCAGCGCCTGCAGCGCCGCCTGCGCGGTCTCGCCGTAGCGCTTGATCGGGGCGCCCTCGCCCAGGCCGACGATGCCGTCGCGGGCATAGCGCACGAAGATCGTGTCGCGGGTGTCGCTGGACGACATCACGGTGGTCCAGGTGTGGCGCAGCTGCAGGCGCAGCGACTCGGCGGTCAGCGAAGCTCCGCCGGCGCCGCCGCCCGCAGCGCTCGCCCCGCCGGGGGCCGGCACCGCGCCG
>DAOMZC010001311.1:0-1973 GCA_035437965.1 Pseudomonadota bacterium | reverse complement strand
CGGGCTCCAGACGGCGAAGGCGATCGCGTGGGTGCGCGGGCTGCCGCTCGTCGGGGTGCACCACCTGGAGGGGCACCTGCTGGCCGCCTACCTCTCGGCGGCGGACGCCGCGGGCGGGGCGCCGCATCGACCGCCGCCGCTGCCGCACCTGGGCCTGCTCGTCTCGGGGGGTCACAGCTCGCTGGTGCGGGTGCAGGACTTTGGCCGCTATGAGGTCCTCGGCGCGACGCAGGATGACGCGGCCGGCGAGGCGTTCGATAAGGTGGGCAAGCTGCTCGGGCTCGGCTACCCGGCCGGGCCGATGATCGATCGGCTGGCGGCGCGGGGGAATCCGCGGGCGGTGGCGCTGCCGCGGGCGATGCTCGGGCAGCGTCGCGGGCTGCAGATGAGCTTTAGCGGGCTGAAGACGGCGGCGGCGGCGCACCTGCAGCGCCACGGGCTTCCCAAGGACGAGATCGCCATGGCGGACCTGTGCGCGTCTTTTCAGGCCGCGGTGGTCGAGCAGCTGGTGCGCAAGACCGCGCTGGCGCTCGAGCAGACCGGCCTGCGGGCGGTGGTGCTGTCGGGCGGCGTAGCGGCAAACCGCGGGCTGCGCGCGGCCCTGGCGGCCTTATGTGGTGAGCGGCAGATTGAGTTCTTTGTCGCGCCGCCGCGCTGGTGTACTGACAACGCGGCGATGATCGCCTGCGCCGGCTACTACCGGCTCCGCCGCGGTGAGCGCGCGGACCTGAGCCTGAACGCGGTGGCCAGCCTCCCTTTGTGACCGCCTGACGGACCCCAACATGGACCCTGAATACCCGATCCTCGATGCCCGGCAGCTGCTTGGTCGCTACGGTCTGCACGCCAAGAAGAGCTGGGGGCAGAACTTCCTCATCGACGAGCGGGCCTATGAGGCGATCGTCGCCGCCTGCGACCTCTCGGGCTCCGACCTGGCGGTGGAGGTTGGCGCCGGGCTCGGGACCCTGACCAGCCGCCTTCTGCGCACCGGCGCGAGCGTCATCGCCATCGAGCGCGAGCGGGACATGTGCGAGGTCCTGCGGCGCGAGCTGGGCGATCGGCCGCGGTTCGCGCTGCGCGAAGAGAACGCGCTGCAGACCGACTACGCGGCTCTCGCCGCGGCCCGGCCGATGGTGGTCGTCGGAAACCTTCCTTATCAGATCGCGGCGCCGCTGCTGTTCCGCTTCCTTGAAGCGCGGACGGCGATCCGGCGGATCGTCATCATGATGCAGCGGGAAGTCGCGACTCGACTTCTGGCTCGGCCGGACACCGAGGACTACAGCGCGCTCGGCGCTCAGGTCCAGCTGCTGGCTACGGTGCGCCGTGTCTGCCATGTCGGCCGCGGCGGCTTCCTGCCAGCGCCACGAGTGGACTCGACTGTAGTCCTGCTCGAGCCGTTTCCGGCGGCGGCCACTTTGGTGCCGGTACTCGATCTTGGCTGCTATGCCCAGGTCGTGCGGGCCGCTTTCGGACAGCGCCGTAAGACCCTGCGCAACGCACTTGCCACCTTACCGGCCGAGCTGCTCGGACCTCAGGCGATGGACGCGATCATGGGCAGCGGCATCGATCTGAGCCGCCGCGGTGAGACGCTGTCCGTACGCGAGTTTGCTCAGCTGGCCGACGCGATCGCGGCGGCTCGCGGGCCGACCAGCCCGGTCAGGCTATAGAGCTAGCCGCGCTAATCAGAAAAAGAAAGTTCAGAAAAAGAAGTGGAGGAAATGGGACTCGAACCCACGACACCCGGCTTGCAAAGCCGGTGCTCTACCAATTGAGCTATTCCCCCGGGCGTTTACGTCGCTGCCATATTTCTGGCGTTCATTCCTGGCAGACACCGGCTGCCGCGTGGCCGTACCTCCCTGCCCCGTAAGTATCTGGCAGGAAACTTACCAGAACAGAAAAGGATCGGAGAAATAAAATTGGCAAAAAAAAAGCCCGCCGAAGACGGCGGGCTTTAGGGGAAAAAATCCTGGCAGCGA
>DAOMZC010001310.1:0-1979 GCA_035437965.1 Pseudomonadota bacterium | reverse complement strand
ACGTGCGGCAACGATTCCCGGAGCCTCCGGAGCTCGTCAAAAACGTGCGGCAACGGTTCCCGCAACATTCTGACAAGTCAGAAACGTGCGGCAATGGTTGCCGCGACTTCCGGAGCTCGTCAGAACAGCGCGGCAACGGTTGCTGCCAGTCTTTGTGATGGGCGGGCTGGGGGCGGCGGGGGTCGCTGCGGCCGTGGGCGCAAGTCATGCAGCTTGTTCGGTGCGCGTGCTAGCGTGCGGCAGAGCTCCGGGGCCTGATGGGCCAGGCTGCCCGATTTTATCGTCTCCGTCGCGGACTTTGGCATGTTGAAGTCAGGTTTCCGGCTCCGTCTCTTCGCTTGGGAGTTCATCTGGGCCTTCGTGGTCCTGCTCGCGCTTTTGCGGCCGGGCGCGGCGCAGCGGGCGCTGCCGGAGCCGGCGCTGCTGCCGGGGTTCAATCCGCTGTGCGATGGGCCGCTGCTCCAGTGCCTGCGCATCGATGAGCTGGCGGGGCATGCCTCGGCGCAGCTACTGGTGCTGCCGCGCACCGACCGCCGCGATACGGCAGTGCTGGTGCCCTTCGGGGTGACGCTGGGCCTGCTTGGTCGGCTGGTGGGCGGGATCTCCACTCACTATGGCTTCTGGCGGGAGGGGGATGCGGGCTATCAGCAGCTCGGACCGCTGAGGCTGAGCTTGACGATCCGGCTGCTGCCGCTGGTGCCCGTCCTGGCACCCGGCGGCGGCAAGCGGAGCGCCGAGAGCGGGCAGGCGCACTACGTGCCGCCGAGCGGACTGCAGCTCGGCCTGTCCTACCAGCACGAGGTCCGGGTGGGGCAGCTCGACGGCGCCAACGCGCTGGGGCTGCTTACCGACCTGGCGTCGCTGCGGCTTGTCGGCAGCCGCACGTTCGGCCCGCTGGAGCTCCTGGTCAGCCTGGGGGGCGCCGAGGCCGAAGCGGCGCTCGCCCGCGCCCAGCAGAAGAGCAAGAAAGTCGCCGCGGCGCTGGAGCACCAGGCCGAGCGCAAGGCCCTGCCACCCGCCCCCGAGCCGCGCGGACTTCTGCCCGGTCACCCCGCGCCGGTCAAGCCGCCCGACCCCGGCCGATTCATCGTCGACCCCAAAGGCAATGTGTTAATAGAGCCCAGGGGCGGCTTCACACAAGGAAACGCCACAGGCACTTTTGTTAAGACAAATTACGCCAATGGCTCACCAGCATATCAGCTGCACGAAGCACATCCAAAACGAAGAGTGCATGAACCCCATGGTCATCGCAGGGGGCCGGGCCATGGCCCCGAAGAGAGCGACTGGGGGCCAAGCCTGGACAAAGAAGGACATATCGTCCCCTACAACTCATCGGGTGCGCATTGGGAGGTAAAGAAGTGAGCATCACCGAGCAATTTGACCGAGTTTATATCGGCGATGAGTTCATCCGACAAATCATACTGAATATCCCAGAACACACTTGTAAATTGATGCTGAGCGGAGCCAGTGTCTATAACTTGCCAATTAAAGCGTTTGATTACGAAGTCACATACCAGCCAGCAGAGCTGACATTCATAGCTGTCAGGTCGGTTAATTTGTCGGACTATGTTCTGAATGCTCAAATTGTCGACTATGAGCTTGTAGAGGCGCAGCCTGCTGGGTACTACAAATTCTCGCTAACCATGACAGGCGGCTGGGACAACGACACCTTCATGCGAACGATCGAAATTGTCGCCAAAGACTTCTCGCTGACCGGCGCAGCTCTCCCAGGCGGATGCCTGTAGGTGCGCCGAGCGCGCTGATCCGGCCCGAGTCCGCTTAATCCGCTTGACGCTGCGCGCGGCGGTGGGACCAAATCGCCGGCGCATGCTGATTCGATTCGTGGTGGAAAACTTCATGGCGCTCGCGGGCCGGGTGGAGCTCGCGCTGCGGGCGCCGGTCGGGGAGGACGCGGGGACGCCGGGGCGGGTGGCGCTGCCCGATGGGACGCGGGCGCTGCGGCGGGTGCTGCTGCTTGG
>DAOMZC010001309.1:0-1981 GCA_035437965.1 Pseudomonadota bacterium | reverse complement strand
GTCGACGAGAAGTTCGACAAAGGCAGCTGACCGCCACCGCTCGCCGGCTCGCCCGCCGAAATACCCCTGCCCCCGCGCCCGCACTTACGCTAAAACCTCCCAGACCATGAGCTCCCCCAAAGCCCCCCCACCCGCGAGACCGCGATGAGCTTCGCCGAGACCCTGGGCAACATCCTGCCGTCGGTGAACGCCGCCCTCAACAGCACCAGCGCGCTGCTCCTCGGCGCCGGCTTCTACTTCATCAAGCAGCGCCGGGTCACCGCCCACGAGCGCTGCATGGTGAGCGCCTTCATCGTCTCCGGCCTGTTCCTCGTCTGCTACCTGACGCGCTTCGCCCTCACCGGCACCCACCGCTTCCCCGGCACCGGCGCCGCCAAGCTGGTCTACCTGACGATCCTGGCGAGCCACATGCTCCTGGCCGCCGTCACCCCCGTGCTCGCCATCCGCGCCATCTTCCTCGCCCGCGCCCGCCGCATCCCCGAGCACCGGCGCCTGGTCCGCTACGCCTGGCCGATCTGGATGTACGTCTCGGTGACCGGCGTGATCGTCTACGCCATGCTCTACCACTGGCCGACCGACTAGCAGCGCTCGCCCGCCGCGCCGACCGCCCTAAGACGCCCTGCCGCCGAGCTCCTCGACCTGCTGCCGCAGCTCGGCCTCATGACCGCCGACCGCCAGCATCAGCCACTGATTCAGCAGGCCGAGATCCCGGCATCCCAGGAGCCTTACCCGCGCCGCATCCCCCAGCGGCACCCGCCGCGCCTCCATGATCGCCACGATCGCCTCCGCCTTGCCCTTGGCCTCCCCCTCGACCTTGCCCTCGGCCTTACCCTTGGCCTTGCCCCTTGCCTCGCCCCTTGCCTCGCCCTTGGCCTCCCCCTCGGCGAGGAGCAGCTGCGCGTATCCTGACTGTCTGAGGTCCAACATCCTCTGACTCCTTCGCCCGGCGCTGTGCAGCAGCGCCGTGGCCGCCTCTTTATCCATCTCTAATGTAGCGAATGTAAAGGCAAAGTCGGTCCGTCTGCGTCATCGGGTATCGAGTGTCGAGCGGCTGTTGATTGGGGGGGCGGGGCAGCCGGGGCGGCGGGCCGCGGTCAGCAGGGGCCCTTGCTGAGGATGCGGGCGCTGCGGACCTTCAGGATCGGGGTGCCGAAGCTGATGCCGAAGCCTTTGTCCTCGACCTCGCCTTCGACCTCGGCCTGCACGCCCGCCACGAGCAGGTCCTTGCCGCCCCCGTCGAGCTTGAAGATCTCGCCCTGGGCGGTGCGCAGGGTGTAGTAGCCGCCCTCGAGATCGACGTAGTGGACGGTGCCGGTCACCTTCTTCAGCTTGCTCTTCACTTTCACGCTCCTTGGTTGCGGCGCTGGGGTCGCCGGCGACGGCGCGCTCGGCCGCGGTGGTTTACTCCACCATGGCCCAGATCGGCGGCGCGAGCAACCCGCGGCGCCGCCCGCCGCCCCCGGGCCGCCGGCGCCGCGACGGCGACCCCGGTTGCGGATTTTTCCTCGTTGTGATTTGCTGACGACGGTTCGATGCGCAGCGGCAAGCTCGAAATACTGGCGGGGAGTGCAGAGGCGGGCGAGGCCCCGGGCGACCCGGTCGCCCCCGGGTCCACCGCGCCCACCGCCGCGCCGGCTCCCATGGCCGCCTCCGTCCCCGGGCCCGGACCCGTAGCCGCGCACGCCTACGCCTTCGCCACCACGTTCCGCCTCAAGGAGCTCATCGGCATCCTCCCCAACGTCGAGGTCGAGCTCGACAAGGACTGCCTCGTCCTGCGCGTCCCCGGCGACGCCGCCATCCCCCACCTTGCGGTCCTGTTCGACTTCGGCGCCCTGGTCACCATCGGCATTCCCAGCGGCGAGCGCGAGCGCCTCATCCGCGCCATCAACAGCCACCTCGCCCCCGAGCCCACCCCCCCCCCACCGCGGACTTCCTCCTCGCGGTCCCCCCCGGCTCCCGCCCCGCGGTGCCGTTCGACCGC
>DAOMZC010001308.1:0-1983 GCA_035437965.1 Pseudomonadota bacterium | reverse complement strand
CCCCGGGGCGGCCGGCCCGACCCGGCGCGACCCGGCTGTCCGCTGCCCGACCGCGACCACGACACCGTTCCCGACGCGGCGGACGCCTGCCCCGAGCAGCCCGGCGCGCCGAGCCCCGCGCCCGCGAAGAACGGCTGCCCCGGCCTGGTCGAGGTGAAGGGGGCCGCGCTGGTGCTGGCGCAGCCGGTCGCTTTCGCCGGCCGGAAGGACAAGCTCGATAAGAAGAGCTTCCCGGTGCTGCAGGCGGTGGCCGACGTGCTGAGCGCCTCGCCGCAGCTCAAGAAGGTGCGGATCGAGGGGCACGCCGAAGACCGCGGCAAGCCGGACCAGGACCGCGAGCTGGCGGAGCGCCGCGCCAAGAGCGTCCTTGCCTGGCTGCTCGAGCACGGCGTCGCCCCGGCGCGCCTGGAGGCCCAGGGCCTCGACGCCGCGCCACCCCCGAGCGAGACCCTACCGGCCGCCGGCCGCCGCGCCCACGCTCGCCCGCATGGCCGCACCCACGGTCGTACCCAGGTCGCCCTCATCGACTTCGTCATCGTCGACCCGCCCGCCACCACCGCCCTGGGCAGGCCCGCCGACCCCCCAGAGCCCGCGCCCGCCGCCCCGCCAGGCGCGGCGAGCAAGCCAGACCAGCCTACCGCCCCGCCAGAGCCCGACCAGCTGAGCGCGCGTGATAAGCCGGACGCGCCCGACAAGGCAGAGCAGGCGGGCAAGTCGAGGAAATCGGACAGGCCCGGCAAGCGACCGCATCACCGACGCTCAAAGGGTTCTGCGTCAGACCCAGGGCATCGGTAGGGTGCGCAAGGGCCCAGCGGTCCTTAGCCCACGCTGCTCAGCGCCTGCTCCAGATCCGCGATGAGGTCGTCGGTATCTTCGACTCCTACGGAGAGGCGGATGAGGGACTCGGTGATGCCCAGGCGCTCACGCTCGGCCGCGGCGAGGCCGGCGTGGGAGGTCGCCGCGGGGCGGGTGATGAGCGTCTCGACGCCGCCGAGGCTCGGGGCGTCGATCGGCAGGACCAGCTGGCCGAGCAGGCGCTCTGCCGCGGCCCGACCGCCGCGCAGCTCGAAGCTGAGCAGCCCGCCGAAGCCGCCCTGCGCGCCGGGCTGGCCGAACAGCTCGCAGGCGCGCTGGTGGCGCGGGTGGCTGCCGAGGCCGGGGTAGTTGACCTTGTGCACCGCGGGGTGCTGGGCGAGAAACTTCGCGATGGCCAGCGTGCTGCGGTTCTGGTGGCGGACGCGCAGGGCCAGGGTCTTGAGCCCGCGGTAGAGCAGGAAGCAGGCGTGCGGGTCCAGGGCGGCGCCCAGGTGATCGAGCCGCCGCTTGACGCGCTCGACGAGCACGGCGCTGCCGGCGACCGCCCCGGCGACGATATCGGTGTGGCCGTTGAGGTACTTGGTGCAGCTGTGCAGGGCCAGATCGAAGCCGCTCTGCAGCGGCCGGTAGTTCAGCGGCGTGGCCAGCGTGTTGTCGATGACCGCCAGCAGCCGGTGGGCGCGGGCAAAGGCGACAACGCCGGCTAGGTCGGCGACCTGCAAAAGGGGGTTGGTCATCGACTCGACGTAGATGAGGCGGGTGGTGGGCCGCAGCGCTGCCGCCCAGCTGCTCGGCTCATCGGCGTCGATGAACGTCGCGGTGATGCCCAGGCGCGCCAAGTCCTCGGCGATCAGCGAGCGGGTGCCGCCGTACAGGCAGTCCTGCACCAGCAGGTGATCGCCCGCCGACAACAGCGCCAGCAGCGTCGTCGAGATCGCCGCCATGCCGCTGGCGGTGACGAGCGCCGCCTCGGCCCCCTCCAGCGCCGCCAGCTTGGCGTGCAGCACCTGGTGGTTCGGGGTGTTGTTGAGGCGGATGTAGCGCAGGTCGTGATAGCTCGTCTCGCCGGCCGAGGCGAAGGTCGAGGACTGGAAGACCGGCATGCTCACCGCGCCCTCGTGCCGGTTCGTGATCTTCGCGAGCTGAGACGTGATCTGGTCGAACGCG
>DAOMZC010001307.1:0-1983 GCA_035437965.1 Pseudomonadota bacterium | reverse complement strand
CTTGTGCAACCGCTCGATCGCCTGCAACACCCAGGCGGCGCCGCGACCGCCGATGCGCGCCGCCCCGGGTGCCACCCGCTGTGAGCCTCCCACCCCGCCCGTGGACGGCGACGGCTCAACCCCGGCCCCTGCCCTGCCCTTCGCCGAGCTGGCGCGGCGACCGGCCCTGGTCGCGCTCCCCGATGCCCGCGTCCAGGCGGCGTTCGTCGTCCAGCGCATCGCCGAGCTGCTCGCCGCCGGCCGCGCCCCTCACGAGCTCGCCGTGCTCTATCGCCACCACCGCCACGCCCGCGAGCTGCAGGTCGAGCTGCTGCGCTGCAAGATCCCCTACCGCCTGCGCTCGGGCCCGCGCATCGCCGAGCAGACCCACATAAAGGACGTGCTGGCGTTCCTGCGGCTGTGCCATAACCCGGCGGACCTGCTGGCCTGGGTCCGGGTTCTGCGGCAGGTCGCCGGAGTCGGCGACACCGGACGGGCGCGCCTGCTGGCGGCGCTCGGTGAGCAGGCCGCGCGCGGTGAGGTGCCGCGGCTCGACCATACGGTGCTGGCCCAGGTCAGGCCGCACTGCCGCGGCGGGCTGCGAGTCCTGGCCGCGCTCCTCGCCGACCTGGACAGCCTGCGCGATGAGCTCGCGGGGCGGCGCGGCCTGTCCCCCGGCGAGCTGCCGGCGCGGCTCATCGGCCATGTGCTGGACCACCACTACCGAGCCTACGCCAGCCGCGCCTATGCCGACGCCGAGCAGCGCCTTGGTGACCTCGACGGGCTGCGGCAGGCGGCGCGCTCACGGCCCATGCAGAGCACCCTGCCGCTCGGGGCGGGCGCCGCCGAGATCTCGCTGCACGACTTCTTGTCGGCGCTGACCACCGGGGATGACGGCGAGGCCGCGCGCGGCAGCAGTGAGGTCGTGCTCTCGACGGTGCACCAGGCCAAGGGGCTGGAGTGGGGGGCGGTATTCGTCCTGTGGCTGTGCGAGGGGCACTTCCCTTCCGCCGCCGCCCTGCTCGAGCCCGATGACGAGGGTGAGCCGGCCGCCGCCGAGGCAGAGGAGCGTCGCCTGTTCTACGTCGCTACGACCCGCGCCCGCCAGGAGCTGTACCTGTGCTACCCGAGCGCCGCCGCCACCCAGGGCGCCTTGCGAATGTCGCGCTTCCTCAAGGAGCTCGACGACCAGGATCCGCCCTTTGACCGCTGGGCGATCCACGTCGCGGGCTAGGGCCGCAGCCCTGCGCCGTCGCCGGCGAGCAGCTCGGGTGCCGGCTGCACCGGGTCGGCCCGCTCGCTCTGATCGAGCGCTCCGCTGAAGGCGCGGCGCAGGAGGCGCTGCCACAGCTCGTCCAGCCGGCTCCGCGCCGCCGTCGCCTGTGCCGCAGCGCCGGCCACCCGCTGCCAGGCCGCCCGGGTCTTCGCGACGATGAGCCGCTGGCGCAACAGCGGCGGCAGCGGCAGGCGGACGGTCTTCAGGTCGGTCGGGCTGATGTGCGGGAGCTGCGTGCCGGTGGCGTGCGCCGCCAGGTGGCAGACGGCGGACTCGCTCTGCAGGCACAGCAGCAAGTACTCGCCGTCGAGCCGGTCGGCATCAGGCAGGATGCGACCGACGCGCTGAACCAGCAGCGCCGGCAGATCCGCCGCGCCGAGCCGGGCGACCCGCAGCCCCGCCGCACTCAGCGGTCGGTCGAGGCCGATGACGACATCGCCGGCCCGCAGGGCGTACGCCGCGTAGCGCGCCGCCGTGGTCTCGGGCAGGTAGGCGGTGTAGGCCCAGCTCAGCGCTCCCGGCGCAATGTTGACGCCGCGCAGCAGCCGGACTCCGTGCGCGGCGAACCAGTCACTGCGAAACGCGTAGCCGACCTGCACCTGGGCCTCGCTGCCCAGCGGCACCAGCGGCACCAGCGGCACCGGCGACCGACGGTCGAGCGCCTCGGCCCCAGCCGGCTCCGCGCTCAGGAGGCGCTCCAGCAGCGACCGCCGCAGCCGCGCGAGCAG
>DAOMZC010001306.1:0-1984 GCA_035437965.1 Pseudomonadota bacterium | reverse complement strand
AGGAGGTTGGCGACGACCTGCGCGAGCCGGACCGGGTCGCCCTCCCACCGCAGCGCTTCGCCCGGCACGTCGATGATCAGCTGGTGGCTCCGCTGCTCGAACAGGAAGCTGGCCATCTCCACCGCCTTGGCCAGAACGTCGCCGAGCGCGACCGACTCCTTTTTCAGGATGACCTTGCCGCGGGTGATCTTGGACACATCTAGCAGATCGTCCACCAGCCGGATGAGGTGGTCCACCTGGCGCTCGATGATCTGCTGCTCCCGCCCCACCTGATTGCCGGCGCGCAGCTTCATGAGCGCCAGCGCGGTCACGATCGGCGACAGGGGGTTACGCAGCTCGTGGCCGAGCATGGCGAGAAACTCGTCCTTGGCCCGGCTGGCCGCTTCCAGGTCGGCAAGGAGCTTGGCCCGCTCGTTGTGCGCCTTCTCGATGACCTGGCGCGCCTTCACCTGGTCGGTGATGTCCACCGCGATCGCCATCATGCCATAGACCTCGCCGCCGACATCGCGCAGCGGCTCGAGGCTGAACTTGATGAAGCAGAGCTCTACGGTGCCGTCGCCGCGGCGGTCGAGCGGGACCTCGTACTCGCTGGCGACAAACGGCGCGCCGCTCTGGTACACCTCATCGAGGGTTCCCGGCAGCGCCGTGCCGACGAGCTCTGGGAAGGCCTCGATATAGGTCTTGCCGATAAGCTCGGACTCCTTGCGGCCGACCAGCTGGCAGTACAGCCGGTTGGCGAGCTGGAAGAGGTGCTGCGGACCGGTGAGCAGCGCGGTACCGACCGGCGCCTGCAGCAGCAGATTATTACGCTCGCTCTCGGCCAGGGCGCGGATGCGGAATGCGTCGATGCGCGCCTGCGCCAGCCCCAGGTGCTCGGCCAGCTCACCCAGGTGGGCGCGATAGGCGTCGTCAAACTGCAGGCTGGGGCTGAGGCCGAAGACGATGAACCCGCTGACCGCCTGCCCGGGCGCGCGCGTGATGGGAGTGACGAAGACCTGGGTCACCGGCTCGGTCCACAGCGCCACGGAGAGCGGACTGGCCAGAGTGAAAGGCCCCTGGTTGCCGCTGCCGGCCTGCCCCAGGGTCGTCCCGAGCTCGCGGCGCAGGGCAGGATCGAGGATCTGCATTCCCTGCTCGGGAGTGACCCCGGCCGCTTCGACCAGCTGGACCTGATCGGCGCGCGCGTTCACGGTAAAAAGGAGGGCGAAAGCAATGTCGCGCGGCGCCTCGCCAAAGACCCGCGCCGCCAGGTGCAGCATCGCCTTCAGATCGACGGCGAACGCGGTCTTTTCGGTCAGCGTGCGCATCGTCCGCAGCCGCCGCTCGCTGAGGACGCGGGTGGTGGTCTCGGTGCAGACGACCAGCGTGCCGCCGACCGCTCCGGACTCATCGAAGATCGGCGAGTAGCCGTAGGTCCAGTACACCTCTTCGAGGTGCCCGTTGCGGTAGATCGGGACCAGCTGATCCTCATGCCAGCTCGGCCGGGCGCGGCTCATCACGTCGTCGATCTGGGGCCCGATGATCGGCCAGATCTCCTGCCAGCAGTCGGCGCCGCGCTGCCCCATGGCGGCCGGGTGCTTGCCCTGGCCAAAGCTTGGCAGGTAGGCGTCGTTGTAAAACTGGATGAGCTCCGGCCCCCACCACAGGAACATCGGGTGCCGCGAGTGGAGGATCATTCCCACCGTGGTCTTCAAGCTGCTCGGCCAGCCTTTTACCGGTCCAAGCGGCGTCGCGGCCCAGTCGATCGACTGCGCGAGCCGGTTGGCAACGCCGTCGCCTCTTAGGAAGGGCGGGACTTGCTCTGCGGGGTCTGGAGGTGGGAAGTCAGTCACTCGCCCGCTAGTTTGGCAGGCAGTCTTTTTTGTCGCAAGCCCGCACGCCGGTCAGCGCGCGAGCAGCCTCTTTGCCCGCCGCTTTTCCGCGCGCTGCCGCCGGCGCGAAAAATGACCGCGATCGCCGCGACGGGAGCAGAGTTCCCGATGGA
>DAOMZC010001305.1:0-1985 GCA_035437965.1 Pseudomonadota bacterium | reverse complement strand
CACGAGGAGTATGTCGAGCGTTGGATGCGCTCGCCGATGCACAACATGACCCGCCTGCCGGAGCGGGCGACTATCAAGGCGCCGTTCGCCGATACGGTCTTCCACTTCAAGGACGACCGGGTGGTCCTGTCGCAGAAGGACGGCGCGCGCTTCCTCAGCATCCAGTCGCCGCGCTTTGGCGACCACCTGTTCCGCATCACCAAGGTCATCGGCGGCCACTACCGCGAGGACTTCGCCGGGATCGAGCTGCGCCCGCTCGATCTGGCCCCGCTCGGCAACCCGCGGGACGAGCGGGTGATGCCGATCTCGTTCATGCTGTCGTCGCAGAAGTTCCGCTACAAGGGCTACTCGGTGATGTCGCCCGAGCGGCCGGGGCTGCGGCCGGGCGCGGTGTGGAACCGGACCTGCATCTTCTGCCACAACACGGTCCCCTATCTGTCGACGATCCTGGGGGCGCTGGCCGGTCCGGGGACGCCGCCCTATCAAGGGGAGGTGGTCGACGCCCTGCTGCCCGCCGAGCGCCGCCTCGGCTTCGCGGTCACCGACGAGCCAGGGCTGCGCAGCGCGGTGATTCAGGAGCTCGCGTTCCTGCAGCAGCACAGCACCCCGGAGCTGGAAGAGAAGTCGCTGTCGGCCGTGCTGCAGCGAGCGGTGCGCGGCACGCGGGGGCTGTTCCAGCAGCGGCACCTGGTCGAGGTCGGGATCGGCTGCGAGTCCTGCCACGGCGGCAGCCGCGAGCATGTAGCCGACACCCAGAAGCGGCCGAGCCTGGTGCCGCGCAGCCGGTATCTCGCCGTGCGGCCGGAGCCGCAGGGCCACGCCCAGCAGGTCAACCGGGTCTGCGCGCGCTGCCATCAGGTGCTGTTCTCGCGCTACTCGTTTACCTGGGAGGGCGGGCTGCGCAGCCAGGACCCGGGCGGCAGCAACATCAACTCGGGCGAGGGGCGCGACTTTCTCCTCGGGTCATGCGCCAGCCAGATGAGCTGCACGACCTGCCACGACCCGCACGCCCCCGATGAAGAGAACCAGCGGCGGCTGCAAGAGCTGCAGGGGCCGGCGGGCAACGACATCTGCACTCGCTGTCACCCGCAGTTCAAGGCGCCCGAGGCGCTGCGCGCGCACTCGCACCACGAGCCGGCGGGACCGGGCAGCCTGTGCATGAACTGCCACATGGTAAAAAAGAACATGTCGCTCGACAGCCAGCTCGGGCGCTACCACCGCATCGGCAGCCCGACGGATCCGGCGCGGGTCCTGGGCGACCGGCCGCTGGAGTGCGCGGTCTGCCACACGGATCGCACGGTGGCGACGCTGGTGACCGATATGGAGCGCATGTACGGTAAGACCTACGACCGCGCGCAGCTGCAGCGGCTTTACGGCGACCTCGAAGCGAACGTGCTCACCGCGACGCTGCAGCGCGGCAAGCCGCATGAGCAAGTGGTGGCGATTGCCCTTCTCGGCCGGGACCGCCGGCGCGACGCGGTCCCCCTGCTACAGCAGCAGCTGGTCCACCCCTACCCGCTGCTGCGCTACTACGTCCAGAGAGCGCTGGAGCAGATCCTGGGCGCGCCGGCCCCGGCGGACTTCGACCTGCATCAGGACAACACCAAGATCGTCACCGCGGCCGCCAGCTGGCTCGGCGGCGCGGTGATCGAGCCTCCCGCCAAAGAGGGCGGCAAGGCCGGCAGCTCCCCAACCGGGGGAGCCGACGAAGAATAATCTTCAGGCGCGCTCGACGAGAGCCGCGGCGCCCATGCCGCCGCCGATGCACATCGAGACGATGCCGTAGCGCCCGCCGCGGCGATTGAGCTCGCGCAGGATGGTCAGGGTCAGCCGGGCGCCGGTGGCCCCGAGGGGGTGGCCGATGGCGATGGCGCCGCCGTTGACGTTGAGCCGATCGTCGGAGATGCCGAGCTCGCGGCCGCAGTAGATGGCCTGGCTGGCGAACGCCTCGTTGAGCTCGAACAGATCGATGTCCTCGATCTTGA
>DAOMZC010001304.1:0-1987 GCA_035437965.1 Pseudomonadota bacterium | reverse complement strand
ACGGCAAGTGGGACGGCGGCGTGGTGGCGGTCGACGGCTCGGTGGGGACGGTGAACGTGTCCGAGTCGACCCTCCTCGACGACGCCGGCAAGCCGCGCGACCGCTCCAACTCGCACGCCGGCTCGCTGTACCGCATGATCACCACCTTCGACGACACCGGCACGCCCAAGGCCCTGGTCAACTTCACCCGCGGCAACGACGAGAACCCGCAGAGCCCGTTTTACAACGACCAGCAGCCCGCCTGGATCGACAACAAGCACTCCCCCCTTCTGTTCAAGCGCGACGAGGTCGAGAAGAACACCGCCTACTCCTTCACCATCCGCCGCGACGGCACGGTCAAGGAGTAGGCCGCTAGTCGGCTCGGGCGTGCTTCAGGCGCGCCCGACCGCCTCTGCCCAGCGCGCCTTCATCGCCGCCACCTCCGCGCTCCCAAGCTGCGGCCGGAACACCCGATCGACCCGCCGCGCCTGCGTCACCTCGCCCAGCGACCGCCACACCCCCACCCCCAGCCCCGCCAGCAGCACCGCGCCGAGCGCCGTCGACTCCAGCATCTGCGGCCGCTGCAAGGCGACCCCCAGAAGATCCGCCTGCAGCTGCATCAGCAGGTCATTCTGCGCCGCGCCGCCGTCGACCCGCAGCGAGCCCAGGCGCAGCCCCGCGTCCGCCTCCATCGCCGCCAGCAGGTCGCAGTTCTGCAGCGCGATGCCCTCCAGCGCCGCCCGCGCGATGTGCGCCCGCGTCGTGCCGCGCGACAGCCCCCACAAAAGTCCCCGCGCCTCCGGCCGCCAGTACGGCGCCCCCAGCCCCGCCAGCGCCGGCACCGCCACCACCCCGCCCGAGTCCGCGACCGAGCGCGCCAGCGCCTCGATCTCGCCCGCCGACTTGATGATCTGCAGCCCGTCGCGCAGCCACTGCACCATCGCCCCCGCCACGAACGCCGAGCCCTCCAGCGCGTAGCACACCTCCGGCTTGCCCGCCTCCCCCGGCCGCTCCCACCCGAGCGTCGTCACCATGCCGTTCTTGGACGGCACCACCCGCTCCCCCGTGTTGAGAAGGAGGAACGCCCCCGTCCCGTACGTGCACTTCGCCTCACCGGCCGCGAAGCACTGCTGCCCGAACAGCGCCGCTTGCTGATCCCCGGCGATGCCCGCAATGGGGATCCCGTCGCGCAGACCCGGCACCCCCCGCGTCTCGCCGCACACTCCCTGCGACGGCACCACCCGCGGCAGCGCCGCCATCGGCACCCCCAACAGCCGGCACAGCTCCGCGTCCCACTGCCGCGTATGCAGATCGAGCAGCAGCGTGCGCGAGGCATTCGAGCCATCGGTGACGAAGCTCTGCCCCCCGGTCAGCCGATGGATGAGGAACGTGTCGACGGTGCCAAAGCGCGCCGCCCCCCCCTCCGCCTGCGCCCGCAGCCCCGGCACCTGCGCCAGCAGCCACGCCATCTTGGTCCCCGAGAAGTACGGATCGAGCACCAGCCCCGTGCGGCTGCGAAACAGCTCCTGCAGCCCCTCCCCCCGCAGCCGCGCGCAGTGATCCGCCGTCCGCCGGTCCTGCCAGACGATCGCGTTATGCAGCGGCCGCCCGCCAGCGTCCATGCACAGCGTAGTCTCACGCTGGTTGGTAATCCCGATCGCAAAAATCTCGTCCCGCCCGAGCCTCGCCTCCCCCAGCGCCGCCGCCAGCGCCTTCTGCACCGAGCCCCAGATCGCCTCCGGATCATGCTCGACCCACCCCGGCTGCGGATAGATCTGCGGAAACTCGCAGTAGCCCCGCGCCGCTACATTAAGCTCCTCATCCACCACCAGCACCGTCGAGCCAGTAGTGCCCTGATCGATCGCGACAACAAAACGAGCCATGCGCATCCTTTCGTAAGCAGACCGCCATCACCCCACTGCACGGGGCACATCATTCCACTTATCCGGAAGCAAATAGGCGTGGGCCGACCGGAGATCCTTTTTTGTCAGCGCAGCTGGCAAAAAAG
>DAOMZC010001303.1:0-1988 GCA_035437965.1 Pseudomonadota bacterium | reverse complement strand
CCCGGCCAAGGTGCACTCTTTCGACGGCGATTTCCGACCGTGTCGTTCACCGTGACCTGAAGCCCGGCAACATCGCTCCTATCGGCAGGCGTCGCTTTTTCGGTCCGCAGAGCCGCGCTTGCCGGCGGTGGCGGTCGCGGCCTGGTAACAAAGGCCGGGCACGCGCGTCCGCAGAACGCTTGCCTCGCTTCGACCTGGTGCGGTACCGTATCGATCCTCGACGCTCATGCCCAACCAGCCGCGCCGCTCCTCAGACGCTGAGGTCAAGTTGAACGAGGTCGTTGTCCGCGACCCGGTGGGCCCCGGCTCGCGGCTCGCCGGCAAGGTCGCCCTGATAAGCGGCGGCAGCGGTGGGATGGGCAGTGCGTGCGCGCGCCACCTTGCGGCCCAGGGAGCGGCGGTGGCGCTGGTGGCGCGCCGGCCAGAGGCCCTGAATCAAGCGGGCGAGCGGGTGCGCGCGCTCGGCGGCGGGCCGGTGCTGTGCTGCGCCGGCGATGTGGGCTGCACCCAAGATGCGTCTCGTGTGGTAGCGGCGACCCTGGCGCGCTTTGGCCGCATCGACTTCCTGCTCGCCTTCGCCGGCTACAGCGCCGACTACCCGCTCATCAGCGCGGCGCAGCCGGGGCCCGAGCAGATCCAGAACCTGGAGCGCATCATCAACGTCGACCTGCTCGGCAGCGCGCGCCTGGTGTTCCTGGTCGAGCCGCTGCTCCGCGCCCAGGGCAGCGGCGTGATCATCACCCTGGGCAACACGCCGACGCTGGAGACCCAGCCGACGGACCTCCTTTACGTCGTCGCCAAGGCCGGCAACAAGCAGCTCATGGCGGGCCTGGCGGCGCAGCATCGGGCGCTCGGCCTTGACGGGCTGCGCGCCTACTTCCTGGCCCCGCACTTCATCTACAACCGCACGACCTTCGAGGGGATGACGCCGGCCCAGCGCACCGCGGCGGACGCCGACGGCTGGCTCGACTCGGACCTGCACGTGGCGCCGGTGGTCTCCTGGCTGCTCAGCGGAGCGCTGCGTCGCGACGACGGCGCCAGCATTCGCCTGAACCCTCAGAGCGCCCCGCAGCTCTTCGCGGAGGCCGGCGCCGCCTACCCGCGCTTCCGCGGCGGAGAATAAGCCAGCCGTCCGCCCGGAGCGCTGCGTCGGTATCGCTTCGCGAGGGCGCCGCGCGGCGTGCGCAGGCTCGGGATTCCGTCCGCGGTCGCTCCGCAGAGCGCAGCGTTGCTGCCTTTGCCGCCGCAGACGCTGCTTGCGATGTCCAGCCCGGCAACGTCATGCTCGTCCCCGACCCGGCCGGACCGGGCGGCGAGCGGGTCAAGCTGCTGGACTTCGGCATCGCCAAGCTGGGCGCCGCGCACCTGCAGGGCGAGGACGTCAAGACCCGCACCGGCCAGATCATGGGCACCGCCGCCTATATGTCCCCCGAGCAGTTCGGCGGCCACAAGCCGACCGATGGGCAGAGCGACGTGTACTCGCTGGCCTGCCTGATGTTCCGCCTGCTCTCCGGCCAGCAGCCGTTCGTCTCGGATAGCGGCGAGATGGCGGTGGCGGCGATGCACATGTTCAAGCCGGCGCCGCCGCTGCAGACCCTGGTGCCGGAGGCGGCGCCGTGGCTGGTCAGCCTGATTGACAGCATGCTCCGCAAGGAGCCCGATGAGCGGCCGACGATGGCCGAGGTAGCGGCGCTGCTGCAGGAGGCGCTGCCGGACTACGCGGTGTCGCGTAAGAGCCTGCCGCCTTTTCGGCTGGAGGTAAGCGGAGCGACCCGCCTCCGGGATCTGGAGCTGGGGACGCCGGACCGGGGGACGCCGGACCGGGGGCGGCCGAGCAAGCCGCCGCCGTCCGAGCTGATCGCGCCGACCATCGACCAGCCCGGCGCTTCCGGGGTGAGCAGCCCGTCCGGCTCGATCACGGGTGCGACGGGCCAGGCAAGTCCGCCGGCTTCGCGTCGAATGGGACGCGGGGCGGTGGTGCTCGTGAC
>DAOMZC010001302.1:0-1989 GCA_035437965.1 Pseudomonadota bacterium | reverse complement strand
TGCCGCCACAGGCGCCGCCGTTGAACCCGCGGGCAGCTCCTGCGCCGACGAGCTTGCCCCTGCAGAGCGCGCCGGCAGTAAGCTCGCAGACTACCTCGCAGCCAGCGAGCTCGCAGCCCAGCTCGCAGCCCGTGAGCTCGCAGCCCGTGCTACCGCCAGCCGCTGCGCGCTCCGTAGGTAACGCGCCGGACCCGGCGGGGGTGCCGCTCAAGCGGGCGGCGGGAGAGGCTGCTGCCCGGCGGATGCCAGAGTCGGCCGTTCGGGCGGCGACGGCTCCGCGGCCTGGTGCCTGGTATCGGCCCCTCCCCGCGCTGGCGAGCCTGGCCAGCGGGCTGGAGCTCGACTCTCTCTCGCCGGACCCCGCGCCGCTCCTCGCGCCGCTCGCCACAAGTCCCGCGCCGCCGGTCGGCGAGGCGACAGTCGTCTCTGCCAGCGAGATCGCGGCGCTCCCGCTGGCCCGGCCCGCCGCCGCGGCGAGCAGCCGGCCGCTGCAGCCGGAGCTCAACCCGGCGCCCAGGTACCTCTCGGGCGAGCAGCCGCGGCTGCCGCTGCTGGTCCGCCAGATGTATCACCGCGAGACGGTCATCGGCACCTACCGCCTGTGCGTGAACCCCAGCGGCGCCGTCACCACCGTCACTCCGCTCGTCGGGATTCCGTTCGATGACGAGATCCAGCGCAGCCTGCGGTCCTGGCGTTTCGCCCCCCGCACCACCGCCGCGTGCATCGCGCAGGAGCTCCACTTCGAGGTCAGTGAGTAGCGCCTCCATCGCCGGTGCCGCTTGCGACCGCAGCTTCCCCGACCGGCGCGGTGGCACCCGGCTCGCACGGCGATGCAGCGGACAGCCCCGCTCCGTATTCAGTCCGGGTGTGGCCCAGGCGCCGCACCGGAATTCCTCGGCGCTCAGCCGCACTTTTCAAGCGTTGCACCTGACGGCGCGAACCCCCGAGCTCATCGACGAAACGCAGCACGATCCCGCCGTGCCGCTGCACGGCTTGGGTAAGGGCCTCCTCGGTCGGCGTCGCGTGCGCCGGCGGACCGTGCGCAGCGTTGCCCAGGCGCTCGATCGCGCCGTCTTTCCGCTCGTGCCACTTGTCGCGGCCCTGGAGGCGCGCGCCTCTCCGATTGCTGTTCTTGCAGTCTCAGTCGCTGATGCGCACGCCAAGCTCCGGCGCGCAGACCTCGATGCCCTCTGCGCAAGCCTCGCGCGGCGGGGTCAAGCGGTCGGGAGGTCAGCCAGAAGGCCAGTCAGAACCTGCGCCGGGCGGGCGTATCTCCTTAAGACATGGCGACCTGGCGAGTTGGAGTCTGCTTGCTGTGGCTGGGCTTCTTGGCGACCTGGCGCACCTCCGGGGTGGCAGAGCAGCAGCTGGCGGTGCTCCTTGGCGCGGCGCGTCCGCCTTCGCCGGCTCTGCAGCTGGAGCTCAGTGGCCCGGCGGGGGCGGTCGCCGCGTATCAGTACGAGATCGGCCTGAGCGTCGCCGATCAGCGCCCGAGCAGCTTCGTCATCGCCGGACCGGCGGCCGCGCAGCCGGGGTCGGCTGTGATCCACGGCGCCAACGGCATGCGCACGATCACGAACGACTACATCACGCACCCGAAGGTGCGTCGCGTCCTGGTGTGGGCGATCGGGCTGGCCGCGGCCTTCCTCATCCTGCTGGGCACGCTCGTGGTCTTCACCTTCGACCCGTGCATCGGGATCGAGAACAGCACGACCGACTTCCTGATCGAGCTGTGCGCCGCCCAGTGACGCCGGCGCACGACGACGAGACCGCGATGACGCAGAGAACGAAGGCATTCCACCTGTGAGCACCCAGACCGAAGGCTCCGTCGTCAAGGACGGCGTGCACTACCACCAGTTCGACGTCGTCGTCGTGGGCGCCGGCGGCGCCGGCCTGCGCGCGGCGATCGAAGCGGGGCCGGGCGCGAAGACCGCCGTGATCTCCAAGCTCTACCCCACGCGCTCGCACACGGGTGCGGCGCAGGGCGGC
>DAOMZC010001301.1:0-1990 GCA_035437965.1 Pseudomonadota bacterium | reverse complement strand
CAGCCCCCGGCCGGTCGCGTCGCCGCCCACCGCGCCGCACAGGCCGGTGCGCAGCCCGAGGCGCCGGGCGGCGACCATCGCCGTGGCGACCTGGCCCCCGCCCAGGGTCCTCAGCGCCTGCGCCGAGAGCTTGTCCGGGAGCGGCGCCCGCAGCGCGGTCGGCGGCGGCAGCTGCAGCACCAGATCGTGCGAGATCTCGCCGACCCCAAGGACATCCAGGGGTCGGCCGCGCGAGGCCCGCAAGACCGCGGTCATCAGGCTGAGGGGGGAGCTCAAAATCGCCATCGCCGGCACTTTAGCAAAAGCGGGCACCGCCGGTACTGCGCGCCTGGTCGCCCGGCTCATCGCTCGACTGCTCGCCGGTCGTGTCGTCGGGCTCGGCGCGCGACTCATCCCGCGACTCGGCGCGCGACCATCGCCCGCCTCGTCGCCCGAAGGTAAGGGGCGGCTTGACGCTGCGGCTCGCGCGGGCGTATACGTCAGAGCCATGGCTGAGGCAACCTCCGAGGGGTCGGCCCTGCTCGCGCGCGCCGAGCAGGCGCATCGCGGCGGACACTTCGCGCAGGTGCGAGCGCTGCTTGCCGAGCTCGCCCGCGACGAGACGCTGACGGCCGAGGAGAAGCAGCGGGCCCTGGCGCTGCGGGCGCGGCTGCGGCCGGACCCGCTGGTCACGGCGCTCATCGTGACCTGCCTGATCCTGTTTGTCTCGGTCGTGGCCTCTACCTGGCGCTAGCGGCGGCCTGGCGCAGCGTCAGGGGGGCGGCGGCGGGCCGGCGCGGCGGCGCAGGATGAGTCCGTCTTGGCCGACGGCGAACAGGGTCCCTCTAGAGGTCGCCAGGCTGCGGAGGTTGGCCCGGGTCGGCGTCGGCTCGGTGCGCCAGCCGCCGCCGGCGCCGCGATAGCCCACGAGTCCGCCGGTGCCGACGACCCAGATGCCATCGCCCACAGCCTGCGCCCCGCCCAGGGTGAGCGCGTTCTTGTCGTCAAATGGCGCGGTGCGGGTCCAGCTGGCGGGGACCTTCTTGCCGTCGCGGAACAGCAGCGCTCCCCGGCTGCCGGTGGCGTAGAAGTCGCCGTCGGGTGCGGTCCCCAGGGGGGTCACGCTCACGAGCTGGAGGTCGCTGCCGAGCTCGACCCCCTCGCGTCCCCAGCGGCCGCCGCTGCGTCGCAGCACGGTGCCGCTGCTGCCGACGGCGAGGACCAGGCCGCTGTTGCCAGCGACCGCATACAGCGGCTCGGGGACCGCAGAGTCGGGCTTCTCGGGCTCCCACAGGTCGAGGGCGGGAGTCCCGTGCAGGATGGCGGCGATCTGGTCGCCGAGCTTGTTCACCGCGGTGCCGACGACCAGCACCTCGCGTGGGGAGCCGTACGCCCAGACGCCGCGGAAGTCGACCCGGCTGTCCGGGTAGGTGTAGCGCACGGGCTGCCAGTTGCCGATGGTGCGGCGCTGCAGGACCACGCCCCCCGAGCCGACCGCGTAGGCCTCCTCGCCCTGGGCCCAGATCGCATACAGGGGCTGCGGCCCGGGAGCGCGACCGTCGACGGCCCAGGCGCCCGAGACCGCGCGCCGCAGGACCTGGCCGTCTTCGCTGACCGCATACAGGGAGCCGTCCCCGGCGTCGGCGATCGCGGTGATGTCGCTGGTCGTCAGGGTCGAGACGGGGAGGGCACTGCGCCAGGGATCTGAAGGGCCAGGTCCGCGGCGCCACAGCTGTCCGGCGGTGCCGACGCTGAAGGCCCCGCTGTCGTCGCCGCTCGCGCCCAGGACCTGGCCGGCGACGGCGCTGCCGCTCGGCTGCCAGCCGGTGCCGCCGCGGCGCAGGGTGAGGCCGGTCTCGGCGACCGCATAGACCTCGCCGGCGAGCGGGAACACGGCGCGCAGCGCGACCGCGGGCGGGTTCTGGGCGGCGCGGTCCAGGCTCCAACCGGGCGGCGCGGCGGCGCGGCGGAGGACGGTGCCGCCGTCCCCGACCGCGTAGCCGCTGCCATC
>DAOMZC010001300.1:0-1990 GCA_035437965.1 Pseudomonadota bacterium | reverse complement strand
CGCACGGCGAGCCCGAGGCCGCGCTGCTGGCCGCGATCACGCCCTGGCTGGACGAGGCCCGGCGCACCCGTGCGGTGAGCCTGCGCCACGGCCCCGAAGGCGCCGAGCCGATCGACCAGCGCTCCTGCATCGTGGCACCGCTGGTCGCCGGCAGCCAGGCCATCGGCCACCTGTACGCCGACCTCGAGGGTGCCTTCGGCCGCTTCCACGAGAACGACCGCGACCTGCTTGGCCTGCTGGCTGCCCTGGGCCTTTCGCATCCGGTGCGCAGCATCGCCCCCGGCGAGGTCGGCGTGCGCTGGAACCGTATCACCGGCAGCATGACCGAGGTCCGCGAGGGCTGGACCCTGCTGCTCCCGGGCCTGCACGAGCTGCACCGCTACTCGCTGCGCGATCAGGTCTACCGCCCGGCGCGCAGCAGTCGCGCCGCCGGCGAAGCGCCCTATCAGTCGGTCGAGGGGCTGTCGCTGGGCGTCGAGGTCGCGGTGCGCTACGCGCTGGACGCGGCGCACATCCCGGCGGTGGCGCGCAAGCTGCCCACCGATGTCGGGGCCCAGCTGGTCGAGCCGGTGGTCGATGGGGTGCTGCACCGGACGTTCGCCAAGCACACGGTGCGCGAGATCTTCTCCAGTCACCGCGGGGAGATTCAGCAGGCGCTCACCGCGGAGCTCGGGGCGCTGCTGCTGCCCGACGGGGTGATCGTGAAGGCGGTGTTCCTGGGCAACGTCGACCTGCCGACCGAGTACCGGACCGGCCTGGAGGCGCTGCTGTCCGAGGAGCTGCACACCGAGAAGATGCGCTACACCCTGGAGCTCAAGGAGAAGAAGGTCAAGGAGTCGGAGCTCGACGGCGAGGCGCAGAAGGTCCAGCGCGAGAAGGCCGCCGAGGCGGCGGGCCGCGAGGAGATCATCGCCGCCAAGGCCAAGGCCGAGGCGATGCAGCACATCCTGCCGTTCAAAGAGCGCGAGATCGAGCAGAAGCGTCTGGAGGCCGAGGCGCAGAAGGTCCAGCGCCTCAAGCACGCCGAGGGCGAGGCCGAGGCGCGGCGCATCGAGTCGAGCGGCGAGGCCGACGCGCGGCGCAAGCTGGCCGAGTCGGACGCCTACCGCACCGAGGTGCTGGGCAAGGCGAGCAGCGAGCAGCTGGCGCGCGAGTCGGCGCTCATCGCCAAGAACCCGCTGCTCATCCAGAAGACACTGGCCGACAAGCTGTCGGACAAGATCCAGGTGATCATCGCCCCGCCCACCGCCGGCGGCTTCTTTGCCGGGTCGCTGCTCGGTCAGGGCAAGGCGCCCGAGCCGGGGCGCAAGCCGGCCGACGCGAGCTCGGAGGAGGAATAGTCATGCTCCCGCTCTTGCTGCTGGTGGCCATCGTAGTCGAAGATCAGACGGCGCTGCGCGCCGCGCCGCAAGAGAACACGCCGCGCCAGGTGATGCTGTGGCGCGGCGACTGGCTGGAGGTCCGCGGCGAGCGCGCCGGCTACCTGCAGGTCTACGACCACCGGCGCGAGCGCCCCGGGTACGTGCGCCCCGCCCAGGTGCGCACCTACCCGGCGGAGGAGGCGAGCGCGCCGGCGCTGCACGCGGTCATCGACTTCCTCCGCGAGACCCCGGGGGCGGAGTCGCTGGGCATCGGCTACACGGCGCTGTACCTGCGGTCCGCGCCGGCGACCGCGGTGGGCAGCGAGGTGTTCGACGCGCTCGGCGGCTTTGCCGACCGGCTCGGGCGGCGGGCCTCGGCGCGCCGGGCGGCGGCGGGCAGAGAGGACGCCGCGCTCGCCGCCCACCTGGAGGTCGCGCAGAGCTACGGCGTGCGCTACACGAGCCGCGAGCAGCGCGAGCACGTCCAGGTCTGCTACGACGGCGAGGCGTTCCGCCGCGTCCTCGCCCTGCCCGCTGCGCCGACCGCCAAGGCGCGCGCGGCGCTGGCCCTGACCCGCCCCGACTGTCTCGACCCGACGCTCGGGCCGAGCGAGCGCCAGCTCGTCGAT
>DAOMZC010001299.1:0-1991 GCA_035437965.1 Pseudomonadota bacterium | reverse complement strand
GCCGCCCACCGACGCCGAGGTGGCCGCGGTGACCCGGGACCCGCGCGCCCTCGATGAGCTCATTGAGGGGTGGATCGCGCTGCCCGAGCACCGCGCCAAGATGCTCGACTTCTTCCGCAATGCCTTCCAGCAGAACAAGGTCAGCCTCAGCGCGCTGCAGGAGAGCCTGGGCATCCCCGAGATGCTCCTTATCAGCGACGCCGAGCCCTATAACATCGCGCCGCAGCTCGTGCGCTCGATCACGGACAGCTTCCCGCTGACCGTCTGGGAGCTCCTGGCCGAGGGCCGCCCGCTCAACGAGGCGCTCGTCACCGAGCGCTACATGCTAAACCCGCCGCTCATGAGCCTCTTGTCGATCCTCGATGAGCTGGCGATAAACGACTACGGCTGGGGGTCAAACCGGTTCCTCACCCGCACCCCCGGCTTCACTTTCACCGTCGATCTGCGCAACAAGGACATTCCGCTGGAAGAGACCCTTACTCCGGGCAGCGCCAGCTACATGCGGTGGTCGCACCCGCAGCCGCCGACTCCGGCCTGCGCGCAGCCGACCTGGGTTTATAGCGAATACCAGCACAACTACGGCTCGCAGGATAACGCGATCAACCTGTTCAACTTCCTGTTCGGCAAGCTGCAGAACGGCTGCTACTACGGCCGCGTGGAGCGCTTCCGGCCGCAGTGGACGGAGCTCGACTTCGCCGACTGGCGCATGGTCAAGATCGAGCGGGCCGGAAGGGCCCGCGACACGAGCCCCCTTTTCTATGATCTCCCCGCCCTGCGCGGTGCCCGCCAGATGACGCTCAAGGTGCCGCGCGTCGGCTTCTTCGGGACGCTGGCGTTTCACACCAACTGGCCGACCAACGCCACCAACCTCCACCGCGTCACCGCCAACCAGACCCTCATCGTCGCCCTGGGCAAGAGCTTCGATGGCAGCGGCACCACCGTACCGCTTACCACCAGCACGCTCGATCGCGATCACGCGACGCCGGGCTCGGACTGCTACGGCTGCCACCAGACCCTGGACCCGTTCCGCCAGTTCTTCCGCCAGTCCTATTCGCTTTTTTATCACGACCAGACCGATGAGCGGCAGCTGCGGGAGCCGGCCTCGTTCGGCTTTGACGGGGTGCAGAGCGATGGCCAGGGGATCGGCGATCTGGCCGGCATCCTGGCGGCGCACCCGCGCTTTGCCGCGGCGTGGACGCAGAAGCTTTGTCAGTGGGCGAACTCGCTACCGTGCGCCGAAGATGATCCGGAGTTTCTGCGCGTCGCCGGCGTGTTCAAGCGCAGCGGCTACAAGTGGAAGACTCTGGTCCATGAGCTGTTCGCCTCGCCGCTTGTCACCCTGGCGCGCAACACCCGCACCTACGACACCCAGGGAGTGACGCTGAGCATCGCGCGGCGCGATCACCTGTGCGCGGCGCTGTCCAATCGCCTCGGCATCCCCGATGTGTGCGCGCTGGCGACGCAGACGCCGAGCCCCGCGCAGGCGGAGCTTCAGCGCTACGCGGCATTCCTGCCGGTCGACGGCTACGACCGCGGCCTGGAGATTCCCAGCCAGCCGACCGCGCCGAGCGCGTTCTTCCGCGTCGGCACCGAGTCGATCTGCCTGCGCCTGGCCGACCTCGCTGTCGATGCCCCCGGTAGCTCACGCTACTCCAGCGCCCGGCCGGGCGAGGCGCTGACCGACTTCGTCGGCACCCTCATGGCGATCGTGCCGAGCGATCCGCGGGCGGCAGAGCTGCGCCAGGTCCTTGTCGAGCACCTCGCCGCCGCGACCGCGGCCGGGGCGAGCGCGTCCGAGGCGCTCAAGTCCACCTTCACGCTGGCGTGCGCCTCGCCGTCCAGCGTCCTTGTCGGTCTTTAGGAGGCGACCATGGACACCACCCGAAGACAGGCGCTGCTCTCTGGACTCTTCGGCGCGGGGGCGCTGGGCCTGCGCTACCATTCGCATCCATTGTTGGAACGTCTAAAATTCCTGCCATTTCTGGTACTTC
>DAOMZC010001298.1:0-1993 GCA_035437965.1 Pseudomonadota bacterium | reverse complement strand
CGCGCCGCGGTGGCCGCCGCCGCCGGCAGGGCGCTCACCGCCTGCGGCGACAGCGCCAAGAGCTCTCGCGGGGCCAGCGCCTGGGCCGGCGGCGGACTCCCCTGCCCCGCGCGCGGCAGCAGCAGCCCGCACAGGACGAGCCAGACCGCGCCGGAGAGGAAGCCTGAGGCAACGCCGGCTCGCGGGCGGCGCGCCTTACGGACCGGCAGGCAACTCGACTGCATATCGGCAGTATACGCCGCTGCTCAGGGCGCCGGCGGCTTCTTGGACCGCTTAACTGTATACGACAGGCCCAGATACACAGTGTGGCGCTCGTAGGCCGAGGTGAAGTCGGTGGGCAGGCCGAAGTAGCCGGTGTAGCGCACCGACAGGGCGAAGCCGCGCGGCAGCGGGCGCTCGAGGTCGAAGATCGCCAGGCTCCGGGTGTCGTCGTCGATGCTGCTCACCGGGATGTACAGGCCGGGGACGCTCTGGATGAGGCTCAGCTGACCCTTGAGGGTCAGGTACAGGTCGCCGGGGATGCGGAACGCCAGCTTGGCGAGGATGAGGTGGCGCTGGTAGCTCTCCTCGGCGATGTTGGCCAGGTGGATCTGCGCCATGTAGCCGAGCTGCAGGAGGACCGGGCCCTGCCACGCCGCGGTGACGCCGCCCTGCAGGTAGACCGCCTCGCGCGCCGACATGTAGCTGCGGTAGTCGAAGCGGGCGCTCGCCCCGAGATCGAAGTCGTGGCCGAGGTCGGGATCGCCGGCGTGCAGTCGCGTGTTGAGGCGCGCCGTCAGCGACGGCCCGAGGAATGAGTAGACCGGGCTCGGCTTGTAGAAGAAAAGGAGCGCCGTCAGGTCGAGCGCCCCGTCCAGGCTGTGCCGCTCACCAATCGGCCGGCTGCCGAGGAGCCGCCCGCCGGCGCTGAGCGAGCGCAGGTCGCGGCTGAACGTCGGCGGCGCCGGGGCCTGGAACGACTCGATGTAGTCGATAAGGCCCGCCAGCCGCGTCCGCCCGAGCTGCGCCCCGTGCTCGTAGTTAAGCTGGACGACGCCGATGCTCTGGTCCCACACGTTGGGCAACAGGAACAGCTTGCCGCCGGAGAGGAGCTGAAGGCTCAGGCGCTGGCGCTCGCCCGCGTACTTGAGCGTACCGCTGCCGAGAAGCCGCACGAGCGGCCCGGCCTGCGGGAGGACCCCGTCCAAGCTGCCGTCGGCGAGCGCGCGGTTGGCGTTGCTGTCATACTCGATCCCCACGTCCGCGGTCACCATGCCGGCCACCGCGGCCGGACATGGTCCCGACAAGAGCCCGATCAGCGGGGCGATGGCCCCAAGGAGCGCGAGCATGCGGCCGGAGCATACTCGAATCGCGCCCGGCCAGCGGCGCCCCGCGCAGCGCGCCTACTGCGACTTGTTGTTGAGCAGGGTGACGTCGTTACTGGCCTGGTTGGCCACCGCGATGTCGGGGCGCTTGTCGCCGTCGAAGTCGCCGATCGCCAGGGCGGCCGGGCTCATGCCGGTGCCGTACATCTTGGGGGTCCCAAGGCCGGTCGCGCTGCTGACGAACACGAACGCTTTGTAGGTGGCGATGTCGATCACCACCAGGTCGGTGATGCCGTCGCCGTTGACGTCGCCGGAGCTGAGGCCGTACGGGGAGGTGCCGACCGCGGCCGGCGTGGGGGTGAGGAAGGCGCCGCTGCCGTTGCCGGGGCTCATCACCACGCCGGTGCCGGTCAGGTACGCCGTGTCGAGCTTGCCGTCGCCGTTGAAATCGCCGGCCGTCACCGCCATGGTCGGCCCCATGAGGTTTACCTGGGTGGCGGTGCCGAGCTTGCCGTCCCCGGAGCCGATGAGGATCGAGGCGAAGTTCGAGTTGACGTCCGAGATGATCACGTCGACCTTGCCGTCGCCGTTGAAATCGGCCGCGGCGATGTCGCTTGGCAGCGTGCCGGCGCTGAAGGGGGCCGCGGCGGCGAGCTTGTCGTCCTTGGCGCTGAGCAGCACGCCCACGC